>CAUWEE010000177.1:0-2757 GCA_963557095.1 uncultured Helicobacter sp.
TGAGGTTTAATGATGGTTATGTTGAGTTTAAAAGCTCTGATCAAGCTATCCATACTTATACTAATGCGACAAACAATAAGCTCCATTTCAATCTTTCTTATATGATTTATGAACTTGAATACATCGGTCCATCAACTTATAGAATCAAAAATGCACTCAAGCCTATTCCCAATCCCACACAGTGCGATATTTTAATTCAAAAGACGCTTACAAGTCGTGTTGATGCAAAGAAAGATTTTGTGATCAATCTTGATAGCCAACACTATTTCAGCAAGGTTTTATTAACAAATCAAACTTTGAGATGTGTGAAAAATTAAAAATTGGAATAAGTTTTGCTTAAATTGGGAAATATCAATTTAAAAAGGATAAGACATATGAGAAGTAAGATTTTTTATTCAAGCTTGCTTAGCGTAGCGGCTTTAGGATTAGCAGGATGTGGGGCATTTAGTGATGGTGTAAGTGATACAGCTTTGATTCCACCTTCGGCAAATTATCAGGCAAGCTATGTGCCATTGCAGCCTCCAACAATGTATCCACAGTCTATGGGAAATATGATGCCACAAGAGAATGTTGCTCAAGTGCAGAGGGTGAATAAAATGGTTGTTGATAGTGTTGAATTGCCCAATTTGCCAGATATTCAACCTGCTCAACCTGCTCAACCTTCTCTATCTACACAATTTGCAAAACCAGAAGCAAGAAACGACAATGGAGCTGCTTATGCTCAAAATGATATTTCAGAGGTTGATGAGTCAATCATTCCAAATTCTCCGATTTTGACGCCTAGTAGCACAATTGAACTCAATGCTGTAGGAATGGGTGTTGCACCTGAGACTTCAGCTTCTCCTTCTCAAGCTTTGGCTTTGGCTAAACGAGCGGCAATTGTCGATGCTTACAGACAGATTGGCGAAAAAATGTATGGAATCAAAGTCAATGGTCAAGATACAGTGAAGGATATGATGCTCCAAAACTCTGTGGTTAAAACAAAGGTTCAAGCATTGATTAGAAATGCAGAAATTACAGAGACTGTTTATAAAGATGGTTTATGCCAAGTAAGTATGGAGCTCAAACTTGATGGAAAAATCTGGCACAAAGTTTTGAATGCAAAATAAAAGAGCGTGTATGAGAGGCATTTGTATCAAGATTTTTGCAAGCTTTTGTTTTTGCTTAGTCTTGAGTGCTTGCTCTTCAACTCAAACTAAACAAGGATGGGATAATTTCCTCTCTTTTTTTGGAGGGCAAGATCAAGTTGATCCCAATGCCCTAGAATCATTAGTTGGTGTTTCAGGAACTAAGCTTATTTTGCTCAATACGCCCACGATTAAGTTTTATGATTTGGCTGTGGTGCGTGTTAGTTATTATGCAATTTATGTCGATCTTTTTCAAACAGGAGTGCCTATTGGCTCTCTTGAGATTAGCAAGGGTGAGGTGTGTTTTCAGGGGGAATGTGCTCCAAAATCTCTCACCGCTCGCAAACTTTTTGGAGTAGTGAGTTATCCAGATTTGTTTGATGATATCTTTCTGGGAAATGATATTTTTCAAGGCAAGGGATTAAGGATTACAAAAAATGGAGTTTTAACACAACGCTTTCTTTTGAATGATCAAGAAATTCTATATGAGCGAAGTGCTGATTACACAATTTTTAAGAACTTAAGCAATGGGGTTGTTGTTTCCATACAAGCCTACAATCCACCAGATGTCATTCCTCCAGAAAGAAAATCTAGGAGAAGATAATGAAAGATTTTTTGAGCCTTAAAGATTACAGTAAAGATGAAATTCTATCCATCATTGAGCTTGCACAAGAGATCAAGCAAAAACATAAAGATAAGATGCCTACTCCGCTTATGCACAATCAAACTTTAGCGATGATTTTTGAAAAAAATTCAACACGCACAAGAGTGAGTTTTGAGACAGGAATCTATCAGCTTGGTGGAGTGGGATTGTTTCTCTCAAGCAATGATATTCAGCTCAGTCGTGGAGAGCCAATCAAAGATACTGCAAGGGTGATTGGATCGATGGTGGATATGGTGATGATACGCACCTTTGAGCATTCAAGGCTTGAGGAGTTTGCCTCTTTTTGCCCTGTGCCTGTGATTAATGGATTGAGTGACAGCTTTCATCCTGTGCAATTGATGGCAGACTATTTGACGATGTGTGAATGTGGCATTAGTTTGGATGCAGAAAAGCCTGTGGTGGCTTATGTTGGAGATGGGAATAATATTGCGAACTCTTGGTTGATGCTTGCAAGTAAGCTGGGATTTGAGTTGCGAATAGCCTCTCCTAAGGCTTATGGGGTTTCTTCAGAGATTGCAGAACTCGCTTTGCATTTTGCCTTAAAAAGTGGAGCAAAGATTATTTTTACAGAAGATGTTAGAGAGGCAGTGAGTGGAGCAAATGTTGTTAGCACTGATACTTGGGCATCAATGGGGCAAGAAAATGAAAAAGAAACAAGGGTGAAAGCATTTGCGGGATATCAAGTCAATAAAGATTTGATGGACTTAGCACAAAGTCACGCAATTTTTTTGCATTGTTTGCCTGCTTATCGAGGATATGAGGTGAGCGAGGAGGTTCTTGAGGGCAGAGAGAGCAGAGTTTTTTTGGAGGCAGAGAATCGTTTGCATGCGCAAAAGGGAATAATGGTATATTTGTCAAAACAAAGGGAGAAAGATGTTAGAGATTAATGAGACGATTACAAATGGTAGTTTAAAAAGAATTGCTGAGAATCATTTAAGTATTCAGATTGAAGAGGGTCAATTGAGC
>CAUWEE010000178.1:0-2738 GCA_963557095.1 uncultured Helicobacter sp.
AAGAAGGAAAAAAAGTTTCTATCCCTCCTCTCATTCCCCAAACAGAAGAGGAAAAGCGTCGTTTTCAGAGAGCTCAAGAGCGAAGGAAAAAGTGATTTGCCTAAGTGGTCACCTTCAAGCTGGCAAAATAAAGATATCAAGCAATCCCCAACCTATGAAGACTTAGATAAGCTTTTAGCCGTCAAAACAGAACTTGCCTCATATCCCCCCCTTGTGTTTGCCCAAGAAGTTGATCTTCTCAAAGAAAAACTCAAAAAAGTTTATAGGGGTGATGCATTTGTTTTGCAAGGTGGAGATTGCGCTGAGAGCTTTGATCGCTTTAGCGGGAGCGCAATTAGAGATTTCTATAAACTTATACTCCAAATGAGTGTTGTTCTAGGCTTTTCTAGTGGAAAAGAGATTCTAAAAATTGGACGCATCGCAGGACAGTTTGCAAAGCCTAGGACTGAGGAATTTGAAGAGCGAGACAAGGTTAAACTCCCAAGTTTTAGGGGCGATATGATCAATTCTCATATTTTTAGCCAAGATGCACGCAAACCCTCTCCAGAAAGAATGATTAGAACTTATCAGCAATCTGCCTCAACACTCAACCTTTTGCGCGCATTTTCCAAAGGTGGAATGGCAAACCTAGATCTTATTTCTCAATACAATTTAGATTTTGTCCAAAACAATCCCCCTGGAAAACGATATAAATCCTTAGCTAATGACATCTCTCAAGCTCTGCGCTTTATTCAAAGCTGTGGAGTAAATCTTGAATCTTCCCCAAATCTTTGTGATTTTTTTGTTAGCCATGAAGCCCTACTCTTGCATTATGAAGAATCTCTTTGTCGCACAGATAGCCTAAGTGGAAAAATCTATGATTGCTCTGCGCATTTCCTTTGGATTGGAGAACGCACATTGAGCTCCCCTGCCCATATTGAGTTTATAAGAGGAATTAGAAATCCAAAAGGCTTAAAAATTAGCACGCGCACCCAAATTGATGATCTTTTAAAGATCTTAGATATTCTCAATCCTCAAAATAATGAAGGAGAGATTACTCTAATTGTAAGAATGGGTAAAGAGGGAATCAAAACGCATTTTCCGCCCCTTATTCAAGCGATCAAAAAATCTGGCAAAAAAGTGATCTGGCTTAGCGACCCAATGCATGGAAATACCATCCTAAGCAGTGGCGTTAAAACACGCCATTTTTCAGATATCTTTGAAGAAATTGCCTTATTCTTTTTGTTATGCAAAGAATATGAGATCTACCCTGGGGGCTTACATCTTGAAATGACTGGGGAAAATGTCACAGAGTGCATCGGTGGAAGTGTTACACAAGAAATTTTGCAAGAAAATTACATCACTCAATGCGATCCAAGATTTAATGCAACCCAATCTTTAGAGCTTGCCTTTCTTGTTGCTCAAATTCTAAGAGAAAATCAATGATTGCACTTTTAGACAATTATGATTCCTTTACTTACAATCTTGTTTATCTCTTAAGAGAACTCGATGAAGAAGTCGAAGTTTTTTTGCCATCAAATCTTTCATGGAAAAACTTAGACAAGGCAGACCACATCATTCTCTCGCCTGGACCAGGACACCCCAAAGATGCGAAACTCAATCACGAAATTATTCACAAGTTCTACAAAACCAAAGCCATACTTGGAGTATGCCTAGGACATCAATGTATCGGACACAGCTTTGGTGCAGAAGTATCTAAAGCCAAAAAACCCATTCATGGAAAAACTTCAAAACTTTCTTTTAAAAATTGTGATTTATTTTCTACGCTACCCCAAGGAATTGAAGTTATGCGTTATCACTCCCTAATCGTGCGAAATCTCCCTACAGACCTAGAAGAAATTGCTTGGGCTGAAGATGGCACATTAATGGCACTCAAACATCGCTATTTTCAAGTCTATGGAGTCCAATTTCATCCAGAATCAATCCTCTCACAAGAGGGGAAACGGATTTTAAAAAACTTTTGCAATCTAAAACCCTAACTCTCATAAACGAAATTATTTCTAGACATTCCATACTTTATATGATCTAGGCAATTTATAAAATCACGATCTCAAATCATAGAATGATGAATTTTTGATAAAAATGCTTCAAAAAATCTCAAACTTTTTTCATTCATTCCGATTGTTAGAAAACTAAACAGGGAAGTTTAGTCAGAAAATATAAAAAGGAGTTTTGCTATGGCTTTTCAAGTCAATACAAATATTGGTGCATTAAATGCGCATGTTCAATCTGTTTTTACACAAAACAAACTAAAAGGTTCATTAGAAAAACTAAGTTCAGGTCTTAGAATCAATAAAGCTGCTGATGATGCTTCAGGAATGATTATTGCAGATAGCTTAAGATCCCAGGCTTCGAGTTTAGGACAGGCAATCAGAAATGCAAATGATGGAATTGGAATTATTCAAGTTGCTGATAAAGCTATGGATGAGCAAATTAAAATCCTTGAAACGATCAAAGTCAAAGCAATTCAAGCTGCTCAAGATGGACAATCTCTAGAATCTCGCAAAGCGATTCAAAACGATATTACTAGACTCATCCAAGGGCTTGACAACATTGGAAATACTACAAGTTACAATGGTATTGCTTTGCTCTCTGGATCTTTCATTAACAAAGAATTTCAAGTTGGTGCATATTCTAATCAAACCATTCGCGCTTCAATTGGAGCAACAACTTCCAATATGATTGGACAAGTTAGAGTTGAAACAGGAGCGAATGTTTCTGGAAGTGGTGTAATCTCT
>CAUWEE010000179.1:0-2729 GCA_963557095.1 uncultured Helicobacter sp.
TTCCACTCATTGCTCGAGTGATTTGGAATTTTCCACTATTTTGGAGCTCTTCAGTGATTCTTGTAGTGATTTGCTCTACATCAAGCTTGATTGTCGTATCATTGACAAAGTCTGAAACAGCCAGAGTGCTTGGTGGATCAAAGGGGAGGCTTTGAAAATATCTACTTTCAAATAATGCATTAAGTATTTCTTTGGCTGCCTTCTTAATATCATTGAGATCAAGACTTGCGCTGATGTATTCTTGGGAATCTGGACCAATGTATTTCACGCTGCTAGCACAACCATAAAAAGTAAAAGCAAGCACCGCAGATAAAACAACTCTTTGCAATTTCTTCTCCTTATTTTGAAATCAAATGTATTCTAAAAACATTGTGTTTTGCATTGCGTATATAAATCATATGATGTTTTGAAACACATAATTTATTTTGTTCAAGCTTATCACAACTTTTTGACAAAGCAAGCTCACCGATCTTCCTTCCATCGGCTTCAATCTCAAAGATTCCTTCCTTATTTTCAAACCTTAGGGCATAAAATCCATTGGGAATGATTGATGCCATTCTAAGATCTGCTGCAGTAGAGGCACGAGAGTAAATCAATCCCCCAAGATTCCCCAAAACACCAGCAATTCCACCAAGCTGTGAAAGCCTAGCTTGCAGGGCAAGTTTTGTCGCCATTGAAAGCACATTTCGCATCACAATAAAAGAAAGTTGCTTTTCAAATTCGTTGAAAAAGAGGGGATTGAGTGTCGCAATCCTTTGGGCTTGAGTGATCTTGCTTTGATTTTGAGTAAGCGTATAATCTTCTGCAAAGCTAAACCCCCTTATCGCATCAGGCAATGCCAAAGAGGCATTCATGATTAGCATTTGATCTCCAGTAAATATGGGTAGTGTGATTGAAAATTCTCGACTTATCTTGCTTGGGCCTCTTCCATCTTCGATTAAGAGCCAGGTGTATTTTTTCTTTTCATTTTTTGAGAGAAGGGCAAGATCATCGGCAATCATGGGGGTTTGGCTAACTCCATAAGATTCTTTGAGAAAATCTTGAGCTTTGCTTTTATCGCCTTGAATATAAAAAAAGATCCCAGAAACATAGTCAATGAAGGGATTGATATAGCCATTAAGATTTTTAAATTCGGATAGATTGGAATAAGATTGGAGGATTTTTTGGGTTTGGATGGCTTGATGGCTACTACTTCTTTGTGTTGTGTTTTCACTAGATTGAAGAGATTTTGTTTGCGCCTCTTTGCTTTTTAGAATCTCTTCTGCATAATAGTCTTTGATTCTTCTTTGACGATCGCTTGCACGATTAAGTTCTACCCTTTGTGCATAAAATAAAGTGCTTTGTAATAATTGACCATCACTCCTTCATAGAGGTAAGCTCTATAGGGAATTAAGCGATCATTGACAAGCATTGCTCCAAAATTTTCAAACAAGCTAGACAAAAGCCCCTGAAGCTCAATCTCTTTGATCCTCTCTTCAGCCCCCTCTAAGAGTTCTAAGGCTTTGGGAGATTGAAGATTAAAGCCAATAAGTCCAGCCTCAATCTGCCACAGTAGATCATCTACTCCAGCACTCTTTTTATCATTTTTTATTTCCCTGTTTTTGATTCCCTGCTGCGCAAGTTCAAAGGCCTTTTTGGCATTGCCTTCATAGTATTGCTCTGTAAGCTCTTTTAAGCTCACGCTTGAACATCCAGTCCAGAAAAAGACTAATATCCCTAAAATACCAAACCTAAATGCTTTTAGGGGGCTAAGGCTTAGCATTTTTCATCAATCGCTTTTATCTTCCAAGCACAGAGTTTTCCAGCATTGAGTGGAATAATCTTATCTTTGCCAATAGGAATTTCTTGGGGGATAGGGCAGGGGAGTTTTTCTAAGGTGATGATCCTCTGACTCTCTAGCGATAGAGCATAGTTTCTTATTGCATTATCACTTACAAAGCTTTGTAAGTTGTCCAAAGCATGATGAGATTCAAAAAGTTCACAAAGTTGCTCCAAGAGGTTTGGAGCAGAAAAAATCCCAGCACTTGCAGAACTGTTAAGTTTTTTGGATTCTAAGTGGGGGGCACTATCAGAGCCAAAGCTTATTTTTGGATGAGCTTTGAGGGCCAAAGAGAGCAAAATATCGCGATCTTTTGGAGTTTTGAGAATGGGTTTGCAGAAGAGATGGGGATTAAGTCCTTTGCCTAGTAAATCATCAAGGCTTAAAGTGATGTGATGAAGGGTAAGTGTGGCAAAGACATTGTCATATTTTTCAATCAGCTCAAGACTTCGATGATCGCTTAGGTGTTCGATGATGATTTTGAGATTGGGAAAGGTTTGAGCTAATTCTTTAATGATAGGCAAAAACTCATATTCTCGATCTAGACTATAGCCGTTGCTTTCAGCATGGATGGAGAGAATCATCCCAAGTTCTTCTGCCTTTTGCAAAATTTCAAGTGTTTGGGGATTTAAAATCTCACTCACTCCATTTTGACTGTTTGTCGTCGCTCCTTTAGGATAGAGCTTGAGGATTTTAAAGCCACTTTGATATGCCCTTATGAGTTCATCTTGAGTGAGAGCATCGGTGAGATAGAGGGCAATAAAAGCCTTAAAATTTGGGCAAAGTTTTTGAAGCTCTTCTTGATAAGCAAGTGCTAGGTTTGTGTTGCTAATAGGTGTGGAGAGATTGGGCATTACAAGTCCAGCCACAAAGGATTGATAAGTGTGAGGAAAGACTGCTCTTAGTATCT
>CAUWEE010000180.1:0-2727 GCA_963557095.1 uncultured Helicobacter sp.
AGTCTAGTCAATGCCTTAAGCACTACTCTCCAGGGAAGTGGTTGGGATTTTTCCAAGGACCATATTTGACTTTGATGTATTCTTTTGGATCAAGATTTTGTTGAGGGGAGGCGAAGAATTCGGGTTTGAGAGATGGAGACTTGCTGTAGGCCGTATCAAGTCCTGCGCGATTTTCTGTCGTGAGGATGGGAAGTCGCAAAAACCCAGTATTGAGATAAGCTGCAAGATCAAGGGCTTCATCAGGACTAAGCACTGGGCTATCCGCACTTGCTCCAAGTGGCATCGAAGAATGCAAAAATCTTGCTAGCACAGGGAGCATTGCCATATGTCCGCCATCAGGCCATATCAAAAGTGATGGGTAGAGATGACCTCCTCCTGTTTCATAATTTTCATTTTTCACTCCCTTACCATCTAGTCCATGACAAGCAGCACATTGCGCAGCAAAAATTTCCTTACCCTTGACTGGGTTGGCTAGGCGCTTAGGAAAATCCATTTTTGCCAAGAAGTTACCCTCAAGTCGCACGCCATCTTTGATCTTATAAGCTTTTTTAAGCCATTTAAAATAAGCCAAGATTGCTTTCATTTCTTTGGAATTATTGGGGAATTTGTGAGAATTTGTCCCACCCATACCGCGAATCCGATCTTGAAGAGAAATGATTTTCATTGTTTCAATATCAAGGAAGGGGTAATTGTTGATGCTATTAATAAAGGGGAGGACATATTTTTTTGTCCCAGGCAGACCATTGCCATTGTTTTCCATGTGACAAGCGGAGCAATTGACATTGTTGTTTGTCATTTTGAGCTTGCCTTTGGGACCTAGCGTGCTTTCGGTTTGAGAAAGGAGTTTGATGCCATAGCGGATAAGATCCCCTTCTTTGCCTTTGGGAACATCAGCAATGCTTAGCTCAATCTCTGGCCAGTCTTGCAGTGGGCGCTTGGAATATTGGTTGAAATATTCTACGCCTTCTTTGTCGCTTAAGATGTCTCCCACTTGATAAGGTTTTGCTTGAGCAAAAGCAAAACAGAGCATTGCCAATATATACAAATGTAGTTTCATCGTTTATCGTTTATCCTTGTGTTTTGGTTTGAAATGGAAACTTGATTTTAGTAAAAAAATTCAAAAAGGTATAAAAATTTTTTACCAAATTTGAATTTTTGGATTAAGTGCTCGTAATATATGGATGATTGGGGGACAAGTTCTTTGGAGTATCAGAATATTTGTAGATAGAATGAAGCTTTATATCTTAAATAAGGTTTTTGATGATTTTTTACGATAGCAGAGTTAGGTTTATTTTCGCTTGTATTTGTCTTGTGATTTTTGTTGGAATAGAGAATCCAAGCATTTATGCAAAATTATCTCATACAAATATTCAAAAGCTTTTTTGGGGAAAAAGCATTTTTCTAATTGGGGCAGAATGTATTTTGTTGGCAGGATTGTTTTTTGCAGCGCAAGCGTATCAATACTTAAAATGGATTTTATTTGTCCTTATAGCTGTTTCTACTTTACTTTTTGATTCTTATTATTTAGCCTCTCATCAAAGTATTCAGTATCAAGAATTTTTATTGCTTTATATGTCTAAGGCAAATATAGGCGATGCTTTAAGAATGTATTGGAAAGAAATTTTAACTGCCTCAATTCGCATTTTGATTTTATTCATAGCATTTGCTTTGATGCCTGATTTTAGACAATTGGGATTTGTATCTTGCTCAAAGAAGAAAGCATCATTTTGTGCTGTGGGTATGCTTATCTCATTGATTCTGTTTGCAAGTGTTGTTTGTATTATAAGGCAGGGTGCTGCTACAAACAAACTCCCAGCCCCAATTTCTCTCTATGGCCTTTTTCTTGCATATCAATATGATAGGCTCAAAAACCCACATATCTATCAATATTTGATTTCAGATATTAATTCTGTGCAGCTTGTTAATACCCCCCCCCCCTACACACATATTGTTTTGATTGTTGATGAGAGCATCAGATCGGATTACTCTCCACTTAAAAGGATTGAAGCAATGGGTTCAGGATGGCATATTTATAATTATCAAAAGGCGACATCATACGCAAATTCTTCAGCTGTGAGCAATATTCTTTTGAGAAAAGGGGCCAAGTTTGAAACGATAGTGCAAGATTTTTATAGTAATCCTTTAATTTGGGATTATGCAAAAAAAGCAGGATATGCAACTTATTTGTTTGATGCGCAGAGTGGAGGAGTTGGGCACGATTATTTTGATTTGAGAGAACGAACAATGATTGAGCACAATATATCCAATACAAAAATAAAAAGCGATTCGGAAATATTTGACTATTTGTCTTATTTAAATACAAGCAAGAAGACTTTTACACTTATTATCAAAAAAGGCTCTCATTTTCCATATTCAGATTTTCCAAGAGAATTTAAGCCAAAACAAAAGCAGAATTATTTATCTTATGAGTTTGAAACAGAAATGCGAAAAAAATATCTCAAATCTACAATTTATCAAACAGATGTTTTTATTGAGAAGCTGTTGCGACTAGATGCAAAAGAATCTATCTTATTGATTTATACATCAGATCATGGGCAAAATTTGCAAGATCGCGAAGGTCTAACACATGGAAGCACAGAAAATCCTTATGAGGGAGAAGGAGAGGTCCCCTTGATTATATTTAGCAGTATAGATAATTTGGGAATGCAAAAATATCTAAAAGACAATCAAAACAATGCTTCACATTTTAATATTTTTCCAACAATA
>CAUWEE010000181.1:0-2712 GCA_963557095.1 uncultured Helicobacter sp.
TTACTTCCCAAACAAAGGATCTACGAATTGATTCCATTTCTCAGGACTTTGGATTAAAGTCTTGGCAATTATTTTGCCCATCACCTAGTGCCTTGTAATAAGTAAATCTCCCCGACTTCCTCACATCCTCCACCGCTCGTCTCATAATGGCATCATCATAGTGCTTACCATCAGTTTCTGTGAAGAACTTGCCTAGAGTTTTCATAATTTGAACCTAAGACTCAACATAATAAAATTTAGAAAAACAGAGACAAGGGGTAGATAAGAAAAGAGATATAGGCTGGAAAAATCAAAAAATGATAAGACAAGACAGATCCCAAAAAGCAGAAAAAAGAATAATTGATAAATCGAAAAATAAAAAACCAACTTCAAAAGACAGAAAATGCAAAAAAATAGGAAGATAAGCAAGGGAGAGAAAATCCCCAAAAAAGCTAGCCAGCTTACAGAAAAGAGAAACAAGTTTAAAAGAAATATGGAATCTTCTTTTCTCTTAATCCATAAAATGACTTGCCAACAAAGAGAGCAAAGGGTAATCAATAAAAGAGTAGCAAGATGGTTTGATGGATTGCTAGGATCAAGAACATAGAGATTCTCTATGGCTTCAAACCCAAAGCAAAGGAAAAGCAAAAATCCAATTTGTATAGGAAAAATGCGTTTGAATAATGCTTTAAAATCAGGGTTTCTTATGGATGCAAGAGTATTGAGATTAAAAATCAAAAAGGCAAGTATGGAGAGTAAAATAGGATTCATTTCTGTTTCTCTAACATTTTTTGATACTCTTTACCGTATTCGTGCAAAACCCGCTGAATAAAGGTTTGACAATTGTTTTTAATTAGATGATATTTTCCCATGTCCCATCTTACATTATCAACAGCTCTTCTCATCACAGTATCATCAAAGTAAAAGTCATATGTACTCTCATTGTATTTGTGCAATTCGCTTGAATTGTCTGGTCTAACTTGGCTATCTCCAAAAAATCCTATATTCCCTCCGACTTTATCTTCAAAAAAGATCTGTTCGTGATATGCCTTATCATTGACTTTCTCTGCTAATTTACCCAATCCCAAGGAAAGACTCAACTCCCTCCTCTTAATCCTCGCATTATCCCTCTCCCCTATCCCCTTCCAATCTCCCACATAAGCCCTCATATTTGCTTGATTGCCTAGGCTTAAGACTCCTCCCTCTTGTATCTTCTCTCTGGTTATCTCTCTTTTGTTCCACTCTGCTGTTGTGATCTTGTTTGTATTCTTGTTTCCATAGTTCCTTAAGAAATAGTTTGTTTCTGCAGAGTTTCCTCTACTTCTTGCATAGCCATGATTGCTTTGATGCTTTTGTTTATTGCTTGTTTCATGAAAGAGAGTGTTGATGACTTCATTGGGATGAGTTAAGTTATTGCTGAGATTTTCTAGGATTGGAAGAGAGCGTTGATTTTGCAAAGAGAGAATGATGTTTGCATTAGGGTCTAGGATTCCTAGGGTTGGAAGTGCGAAGAGGGAACAAAGACAAAAGACAAAAGAGGCAAAGGATCTAAGCATTAAGATTCCTTGAGTGATGGAGGCTGAAATCTTGGCAGTTGTTTTACCCATCACCTAGTGCCTTGTAATAAGTAAATCTCCCCGACTTCCTCACATCTTCCACTGCTCTTCTCATAATGACATCATCATAGTGCTTACCATCTGCTTCTATCTTTTTCTCTTGTATATAAATTTAACACAAGAAAGAAGAAGCTCAAAGCATTAATGCCCTCTACCTGATTTCCTTGCTTGATTACTGAAAAAAATCAATTTAATGAAATAAAAAAAGTGATAAAGAAGGATAACAACTGCCAGGATAGAAATATTGAATGCTGAAACATAATACAGCATTAGGTTACCAGTTTCTAAGAAGGGTCTAAAAAAATCAACAACTGTGACCATCATCCAGTTAAAACACCAAAATAAGCATAATGCATTATGCTTGCTCAAACAAGATTTGAGATAGATTAAATAATCAACTAGCCAATAAAGGATTAGGCCGATAATTGGAATCAGCGGCAGCAAAAGGAGATAGCCTACAACCAGTTTTTCTATTATATGAGCTGTTTGTGCATAAGATAGGATCAAGCCGATAAAGAAAAACAAATAGAGCCAAACTATATGTTTGCTATATCTATTTCTGATTGGATATTTTTTGATTAAAGATGAAGCGACAAACAATAAAAGGGGGACAGAGAGAACAAGTAGACTAACATCAATGTTCTCATGGGCTTGGTAGGACAAGAGTGAAGTAGACCCTAGAAGTATAATTCTGATTAGAAAGTTTTTAGTCGAGTTTATTTTGTCATGAATTAGATTGTAAAAATAAAGAAAGCAAGGAAATAGAGGATAGGTCAGATTGTTAAAAGTTATCAAGGTTGATAATTCCATCATTTGCCCTCCAATATCGGCGCTACAGATTGATTCCATTTTTCAGCATCCTTGATTGTTGAGTGAGAATTGAGATAATTCTTTATTTTGGAGGTGCTGTAATATGATCCTTGCTCAAGCGGAGAAAGATGATTGGGGGTTTTTATTTTTTCTGGTTTGACTTTGATATTTATCGCATTGGGTATTGTTTGTTTTGGATTTGGGGCAAAGGGATTCCAATTCTCTCTATCAAATTTCCCCCAAAACCCTTGAACAAAATCTCTTTCATCATACACATTCACCACCTTCCCTCCTTGTTTCATTGCTT
>CAUWEE010000182.1:0-2704 GCA_963557095.1 uncultured Helicobacter sp.
AATCTTTGTTCTCTCAATATGTCTTAAAAAGCCTATGCCAAGACCCTTTCCAGAACTTGCTCCATCAATAATCCCAGGAATATCTGCCACCACAAAGCTATCAAAATCTCCTACATCCACAACTCCAAGATTGGGAACAAGCGTTGTAAATTCATAATCTGCGATCTCTGGTCGTGCATTTGAGAGGACAGAAATCAGTGTTGACTTTCCAACATTTGGAAATCCCACAAGCCCAACATCAGCAATTAACTTAAGTTCTAGTCTCAAATGTGCCTTTAGTCCAGGGATTCCAGGTTGAGCATAAGTTGGGCGCTGATTAGTTGCATTTTTAAATCTTGTATTGCCTAACCCCCCCTTCCCCCCTTCCAACAACAAATGCTTCCCCTCTCTTAAATCCAATAACAATTCTCCACTTTCTTCATCAAAAATTTGTGTCCCAGGGGGAACTCTAATAACTAGATCCTCTCCACTGCGTCCAGTTTTATTCTTACCCTCACCAGGACGACCATTTTCTGCTTTATAGTGCTTTGCTCCACGAAATTTAGAAAGAGTATCGCAATTTTCATCCACCTCAAAAAACACACTCCCTCCCCTACCCCCATCTCCCCCATCAGGCCCTCCCTGAATTACAAACTTCTCGCGCCTAAAGCTCACAGCTCCTGCGCCACCTTTTCCAGAAGAGACAAAAATATCTACACAATCTACAAACATCTCAAAATCCCATTTCTCTCATTTTGATCTCAACTAATCCTTGTAATTCATCCAATAAAGCAAAACGCTTTTTGTACATCGAACGCTTTTGACTTGGAATCTCATCAAGACTTCTTCTTTGACTTTGTGTAATGTCAAAATAATTCCCCTTTTTAATTCCGCCCATTTCTTTCCATAAAGCATCATAATCTATAAAATATCCCTTTTTTCCAAAAGGGGCAAATCGCATTTGTGAAGTTTGAGCCACTCCCAAAAGAGCACACGATGCAAATCCCTTCATTGCAAAACGCATAAGCTCAACTAGCAATGCTTGTGGCCTCAATCCAAAGCACTTTTTTGTCAAAATTTTAATCACCTCTCTTGCTTCTTCTCCTTGAGCCAAACCTTGAAGAGAGCCGATAATAAGAGCTTTTTGCGACAAATCAAGACAAAAAGATATGCCATAGCTTCTCTGTTCCATAAACTTAATTTCAAAAGCAAAAAAGCCTTCTTCAAATGTCCCATTAATCTTAAAAACAATCTCCAAATCTCCTTGAGCATAAATAACAATTTCCTCTTGCTTAAGTAATTTTTGAAAACTCTCTTCTTTTAAGGCAAGAATAAGAGAAAAATTATCTTCAATGAGTCTCAATCTTTCTCTTCTTGTAAATTTTTTATTCACAAAACCTGAACAAACAATGCGATACGCCCCCACTTGATGTTTCTGAAAAAAATCAACTAATCTATTATTTTGATTGACGGAAATAACAAATTGCTTGATTTGTTCTTGTGCCAATAAGCAACGCAAGAAATAACGAGAAACTTGGCGAATATAATAAAGCTTAGAATTTAAACTCAGTCGCTGACCAAAATCCCCATAAAGTTCAGAAAATTTTGGCCATCGATATTGCATAGAGTTTAGGCAGGATAAACAGAAACCTTCTTTCTGTCTTTGTTCTTCTGCTCAAATTTAACAACCCCATCAATAAGGGCATAAATTGTATGATCTTTACCCATTCCTACATTGTTTCCAGGATGGACTTTTGTTCCTCTTTGACGAACAAGAATATTGCCTGCTCTTACAAACTGAGAACCAAATTTTTTGACACCTAAACGACGGCCTGCAGAATCTCTATTATTCTGGGTACTTCCCTGACCTTTCTTGTGAGCCATTTCTTCTCCTTATTTTGCAATCTTAAGAATTCTTACACGCGTAAAATCGCGTCTAAATCCGCGTTTGACTTTACTATCTTTTCTCCTTCTCTTTTTGAAGGTGATCACTTTTTTTGCTCTTCCTTCATTGATGACTTCTGCTTCAATCTTTGCGCCACTTACAAAAGGGGTGCCGATCTCGCTTTTCTCACCATCAACAAGAAGCAATATCTGTTCAAAACTTATCTTTGACTTTGGCTCAAGGTTCATCTTATCAAGAAGAATGATATCCCCTTCTTGCACCTTGTATTGTTTGCCTCCATTCTTAAAAATCGCATACATAGCGCGCTTCCTTGAAAGTAGATTTTGATTTATTCACGCAAAAATTCAGTGAAAAAACAAGGGCTTAATTATACTGAAAAAGTTAATCAATATTGCGTCTATTATTAGGGTTCTCAACAAAAACAACTGAAATTAAGCTTAGAGGAATGAAGAATGGTCGGAGTAGCGGGATTCAAACCCACGACCTCACCCACCCCAAGGGTGCGCGCTAATCAGGCTGCGCCATACTCCGTAAAAAAAGCGTTTATTATACACAAATCTTTAGACATTTATCTGTTTTCTCGATCTACCTCCTGCTCTTTATAAAGCACTGCACAAGCTTTGGCAAGCTCTCGTATCTTTAAAATGTAGTTTTGTCTTTGGGCTACTGAAATTGCTTTACGAGCATCCAAAACATTAAAAAAATGACTTGAAAACATTGTGTAATCATAAGCTGGCAGAGGGAGCTTAGCTTCTAAACACCGCTTTGCCTCATCTTGAGTTTGTTCAAACATCAAAAAAAGTGTTTGGACATTGGCTG
>CAUWEE010000183.1:0-2680 GCA_963557095.1 uncultured Helicobacter sp.
GATCCCTCCAAAGGTGGGGGCGATTGCCTTGATGATTGCAATGAGTTTTTTGGGATCTTTCTCATCAATCTCAATATCATAAGAATCAATATCTGCAAATTTTTTGAAGAGCACGCTTTTGCCCTCCATTACAGGTTTGCTTGCAAGAGCTCCGATATCCCCAAGTCCCAAAACCGCTGTGCCATTGCTAATCACAGCGACAAGATTGTTTTTGCTTGTGAGTTCATAGGCTTGAGCGGGATTTGCTTCAATTTCTTTGCAAGGGTAGGCTACCCCTGGAGAGTAGGCCAAAGAAAGATCTTCAAAGCTTTCAAGAGGGGTTCTTGGAGCAATAGCGATTTTTCCATTTTTGTGATAAGAGAGTGCTTTTTGTATGAGCTCTGCCATAATTTTATCCTTTCAATACTAAGAGGCTTAATTGTGTATGTTTAATGGGGGAAAATCATAGCAGAAAAACAAGGGGGCATAGCTGTAAGCCGAGTTCTGTCTTAAGTGGGTATTTATCTAGAGAAACATTTCGCAATGCTCTTCAAGCGAGAAGCAAAAATCAAAGACCAAAAACCATACTTCTCTTGCTACGGATTGGGTTTGCACGGACGCCTTGAGTTGCCCCAAAGCCGGTAGGCTCTTACCCTGCCTTTTCACCCTTACCACGCGAGGTGGCGGTTATTTTCTGTTGCACTTTCCCTTAGATTGCTCTAGCCATCTGTTAGATGGAATCCTGTCTTTGTGTAGCTCGGACTTTCCTCTTTGAAATTCAAAGCAACCACTTGCTATGCCCCTTTGTCCTCTAGGATTTTAGCTAAAATGATCGACTTATTTGTAGAGATGAGGATTGCTTGAATGAGATTTTTGTTTTTTGCCGCACTTTTGTTTTCTTCTCTTTTTGCAAAAGAAAGTATCGTAAGCTCAAAAGCAATCAAAAAGGGAAGCTTAGAATCTCAAAATATGTTTTTGGGTGTGGTGAAATTCAAAGAACACTCCTCAATCGCCTCTCAAAGCAGCGGAGTTGTTGAGAAGCTTTTGTTTGACTTGGGAAAAAAAGTCAAAAAAGGCGATGATTTGGTGATCCTAAGCTCAGATTTATTGCAAAAAGATATCCAATCAAAAGTTGCCAAACTTGAGCAAGCAAAATTGCTCAAGGAGTATCAGCTCAAGGAGTTGGAGCGCTATAAGAATCTTTTGGAGAGTGATTCTATTGCCTTACAGCAATATGAAAAGATCAATTACGAATTTCAAGTCCAAGAGCTAACCATCCTTGCTTTGATTGCCGAAGTTGAGCAAGCAAAGGTGGAGCTATCCAAAAAAACCATCAAAGCCCCTTTTGATGGAATCATTGTGAGCAAAAATGCCAATGTTGGGGAATGGATTAAGGCTGGGGAGAGCATTTGTGAGATTTTGAATAACTCACGGCCTGAAGCCATTGTCGATGTGCCCAATGCCATCCTAGCTTTCAATCAAATCGGGGATACCGTGAGTTTGAGTATCAATAAGCAAAATTACAATGGCAAAATTTCAGCCATTATCCCCAAAGCTGATAGCCGATCGCGCACCTTTCCTTTGATTATTACCCTTCCAAATAATGAAAAGTTTTTTGATGGAATGGCAGTCAATGCGATGCTAAAAAGCGGAGGGCAAAGTGAGGGTTATATCGTTCCAAGAGATAGCGTGATCACCTATCGCAATCGTCCAAGTGTTTTTGTGATCCGCGATAAAAGAGCAAGGGCTGTGGGGGTTGAAATCTTGGCAATTTCTGGGAATATTGCTGTGGTGAGAGGAAATCTCCAAGAAAAGGAACGCGTGATTTACAAGGGGCAATATCGTTTAGAAGATGGGGTTGAGGTGCGAGAAGGGAGCGCAAGAAATTAAAAAGAAAGTGTGCGATGAATTGGCTTAAAAGTGCGATTAAGTATCCTGTAGTTGTTATTGTTGGGGTGATTTTTGTTTTTTTATTTGGTGGGATTGCATTGACAAAGCTTCCCTATCAGCTCACGCCAAAAGTCGTCTATCCCGTGATTAGTGTCTATACAAGCTGGAAAAATGCAAGCCCTTATGAGATCGAAGCAGAAGTGATCGCTCCACAAGAAAGAGTGCTTAAAAATCTTGAATCTCTACAAAGTATGACTTCTATCTCAAGGGAGGGGAGGGGGAGCATCACGCTAGAGTTTAGGCAAGGAAGCAATCTAGATTCGCTTTTGTTGCAAGTGTCTCAAAAGCTTGATGGAGTAAAAGGCTATCCAAGCGATGTGCGCAAGCCCATCATCAAAGCAAGTGGAGAGAGCATCCCGCCAAGCATTTATCTTTTTTTGCACTCCACAAGATCTTCTGAAGATGTGGGGAATGCAAGAGTATTTTTCGTCGAATCTGTTGTGCCATTTTTGGAGAGGATTCGTGGAGTGGGAGAGGTGAGTGTGTGGGGTGGAAGAGATGAGCAGATGCATATTTTGCTTGATCTTAAGCTTCTTGCTTACAACAATATCACCATAAGCGAAGTTATCAGCGCCATTTCAAGGGCAAATGAAAATACTTCAGCAGGCATGCTTGATTATAGTTCAAGGAGTTATCGAATCCGCGTAGATTCCAAATTTGCCTCCATTGAAGACATTTACAACACAGTGATCAAAAACGAGAATGGACGCAATATTATGTTGCGCGATCTTGCAGAGGTGCAAAAGGGCTT
>CAUWEE010000184.1:0-2664 GCA_963557095.1 uncultured Helicobacter sp.
GAGCTGAGTGCTCAAAGTGGAGGAGATGCTATTGTTGCAATCTCTGCTGTGCTCTCTGGTGCAGTTTATGGAGATCATACCTCACCAATATCAGATACAACGATTTTGTCTTCTATTGGTTCGGGCTGCTCATTGCAAAGCCATTTTGTAACCCAACTTCCTTATGCCGCCATTTCTGCTTTTTTTGCTTTATTGAGCTTCTTTGTTTTATCTTTGAGCGGAAGTCATATTTTGGCATTTGCCTTGGGTGGGCTGGGTTTATTGGGAGTTTTTTATCTTTTGTCCAAAGAATATGGGGGAGAGCTCAAGTTTAGAGATTAGGAGTATGGGCATTTTTTGTGTCTTTGGCAAAAGGGGGCTAGGAGCAAAAATCTTGCAATTCCAAAATGCAATCTAAACTTTTATTTTTGGAATCCAAAAGAGAGTGGGGGGTTGCATTTGGATTTTTGATCGGGATTTTTGTGCTTTCTATGGCTTGGAGATTCTATGTCTTTGAGCGTTATAGCTCTCAAGATAAGCAAACGCTGCAAGCACGCGTGCTGCATCAATATCAAAAAAATAATAAATGGGTTTTAAAGCTTAAGACTGATTGGGGGTTGATCTTATACACAACAAGCAAGGAGCATTTAAAAAATCTAAACAATCAGAGGATTTTAATCTTTGGCAAGCCTGCTCCCTGCAGCTTTTATCAATCTCTTAAGAGCTGTTTTTTTATCACTTTTTCAATGGATTTACTCCCAAAAGATTGGAGAAATATTTTTTATGAGCTGATTGGCTCGCAGCATCAAGAAGATTTAATCGCAAGATTTTATCAAACCCTTTTTCTGGCTTCTTATCTTCCTATGGAGTTAAGAGAGCTTGCAAGCAAGCTTAAAATCGCCCATCTTTTGGCGATCAGTGGTTTGCATTTGGGGATTTTAGCCTTTGTGTTTTATGGAGTTTTGGGGATAATTTATCGATTTTTTCAGGCTCGATATTTCACTTATCGTAATCGAATCTTTGATGTGGGTTTGATGGTCAATCTTCTTTTGCTGGCTTATTTGTTTTTGCTTGATTTCCCTCCCTCTTTTGTGAGGGCTTATGTGATGAGTGTCTTAGGCTTTGTTTTTGTTTATTGTCATTTTGCACTGCTAAATTTTGCTTTTTTATTTTTCTGTGTTGCTTTGATCTTGGCCTTGTTTCCTGACTTTATTTTTTCTCTTGCCTTTTGGTTTTCAGTCTTTGGTGTGCTATATATTTTTCTTTTTTTCAAATACTTTAGGTTTGAATGGATTGATCATAAGTGGCTCAAAGCTCTTGTGATCGCCATTCTTTTAAATGCTGTTTTATTTTTTAATATGCTTCCTTTGACGCATCTCTTTTTTCCCTCATTTTCTTTACTTTCATTTTTGGCCATTCCTTTGAGCATTGTTTTTGCCCCTCTTTTTGTCCTTGTTTTGGGCTTGCATCTTGTGGGCTTAGGAGGGAGTTTGGATTCTGCTTTGCTGTGGGCTTTGACTTTTGATATCAAAGAGATGAGGATATACTCTCCGCTTTGGTTTGGACTGCTTTATATTTTTTCAAGTCTTTTGGCGATTAAAAGTCGAGGTTTTTATTTTCTTGTGCTTGGAATGAGTGTGGTTTTTTGTGGATTTTTGGTTGTAAAAGCTTTTTAAGAGAGTAGAATCGGCAACTTTAGTTTATCGATAGTTTTTGGGAAGATTAAATGTTGAGGATGATTAAAAACTTTAGTGAGCTTGTAGCTTTTGAGCATACTATTTTTTCAGCACCTTTTATGCTTATCGCCCTTTTGTGTGCCTCATTGCAAAAAAATCACTCACTTTGGTTTGGTTTTGAAACCTTGTTTTTATCTCTTTTGGCTCTTATTTTTGCACGCAATTTTGCAATGGCGGTCAATCGTTATCTTGATCGCGATATTGATTCCAAAAATGAACGCACTAAGAATCGCCCAAGCGTTGATGGACGCATAAGTGTTGGGGGAATGCTTGGAATCATCGCAATCAACGCTCTAGGCTTTGTAGCTGTGAGCTATATGATCAACTCTTTGGCCTTTGCTCTCTCCTTTCCCTTTTTGATGATTTTGGCCTTTTATTCATCGATGAAGCGTTTTTCTTATCTTGCTCATTTAGTGTTAGGTTTGAGCTTGGGACTAGCACCGATTGCTGGCTGTATTGCAGTTTTGGGTGCTGTGCCTCTTTGGTGTATTTTGCTCTCACTTGGAGTGCTGTTTTGGGTGGCTGGATTTGACTTGCTTTATTCTTTGCAAGATCTTGAGTTTGATAGACTTGAAGGCCTATATTCCATCCCTAGTGTTTTTGGAGAGAAAAAAACACTACTTATTTCTAGAATCTTCCATCTTTTGAGCCTTATTTGCTGGTGTGGATTTATTCTTGTCTTTGGAGGAGGCTTGTTTGCTGGAATTGGACTTTTGCTTTGTGCTTTGATTTTGCTCTATGAGCAGTATTTGGTGTCTCAAGATTTTAGAAACATTCCTAAGGCATTTTTTGTTAGCAATGGTTATTTGGGTTTTGTTTTTTTGGGATCAATGATTTTGGATGGAGTATTTTGATGAGAGATTGGGTGCAAGAGTGCAGGATCTTAGGGGTGGATTCTAGGATTGTGAGATGTGGAATTGGCATTGAGCTTGAAGAGGTGGAAGAGATT
>CAUWEE010000185.1:0-2653 GCA_963557095.1 uncultured Helicobacter sp.
AAATGAGAAACTTTCTTTTTCTTGCTTTGCTGCTTCTAGGTGGCTGTGGATACAAACCTTTGGCTTATTATGCAAGTGCAAGCTTTGGAAAAAGTATTTATGTTGAGATTGTCATTCCTTCAGATTTTCCCAAGCTTGGTGTGAGTGCCAAAGATATGATCAATCGTGCGATTTTGACGCGATTGCATCTCTCTCTTGCTTCAAAAGAGACAGCGCAAACCATCCTAAAGGTGGAAGCATCAAAGATTGATTTTGAAATGATTTCTGAAGATTCACAAGGTTTTGCCAATCACTATCGTGCCAATATAGCTCTGACTTTTTCATACAAAGACTTAAATAACAGGGCTTATTCTATGACTCTTCAGGCTTATGGTGACTATGCTGCGACAAGTGCGATGACAACTCTTGCGATTGAAAAAGCCCAACTTGATGCGATTAACTCTGCTTTGCAGCAAATTGTGGATCAATTTACCTCAAAAATCTTTTATCAAGGAGTGACGCATCAAAAGTGAGAGACTTCAGGCCTATCTTGTAGATAAGGGGAGGGAATATGCTCCTTTTGATCCCAATCGAGCAAGGAATATTTTCATTCAATTTAAAAGGGATTTTCTCTCCTCTTTTGCTCCACAAGTTATCCATATCGTTGGCACAAATGGCAAGGGAAGCACAGGGCGCTATATTGCCCTAGCTTTGGCAAAAAAAGCTCAAATACTGCATTTTACCTCACCGCATTTATTTGAGTTCAATGAGCGTTTTTATCGCAATGATGGCGTGATTTCTTGGGAGGAGTTAGAAGAAGCACATCAGATGCTATCAAGCAAAAGCTATATGCAAGAGGCAAGTTATTTTGAATATGCGACTTTTTTGGCTTTGTTTTTGGCTAAGGATTTAGAGTTTTTGATCTTAGAAGCCGGGCTTGGTGGGGAGTTTGATAGCACAAATGTGATTGAGGAGAAGCTTTCGGTTTTTACCCAAATTGGAAGAGATCATATGGAGATTTTGGGGGAGAGTATTGAGCAGATTGCAAGAACAAAGCTCAACTCTATGGGTAAGATTGCCTTTTTGGGGATACAAAACCATCCTCAAGTCCTAGACATCGCTCAAGAGATTGCAGAGGCAAAGCAAAGTCAGCTCTATCTGCTCAAGTCCTACCAAAACGATCCTAATTTTCCTCTTTTTTTAAATCAAAACTTTGCACTCGCAAAGCAGGTTTTGGACTTTTTGGGAGTAGAAGCCCCACAAATGAAGGATCTCAATCTTATAGGGAGAATGCAGCGGGTAAGAGAGAATATTTGGCTTGATGTGGGGCACAATGTTGATGGTGCCCTAGCTTTGGCAGAAGAGTTTAAAAACCAAAAAATCACCCTTGTTTATAACGCCTATGAGCAAAAAGAAATCGCTCAAGTCTTGGCTGCTCTCAAAGAAATCGCTTATGAGATTCAAATCATTGAAGTTCAAGATAAGAGGATTGTCAAAAGGGAGAGGCTAGAGGAGATATTGATGAGTCTTAAGATCAATTATTGTGACTTTGAGGGATTTTCAGAAGATAGGCACTATCTTGTTTTTGGCTCTTTTAGTGTGATTAGGAGAGCTTTGGAAATTTTGGATGAAAAATAGAATCTTTGTAAGCATTGTTGATGAGACAAGTTTAAAACAATACAATCTCCACAAGATTGCCAAAAGGCTTGCTCTTTATTGTGCTTTGGGCTTGATTGTTCTCATCTTTGGAGGCTTTTTTTTGATGAGCTATTTGATGGGACAGGTTCAGCAAATCCATCAAGTTAAGATTGGCTTGATTGAGAAGTATCGCTCCATTTATCTACAAAATCAAAAACTCAAAGAACAAATCAGCGCAAAATCTTTAGAGCTCATTGATGTAAGCAAAAAAGTTTTAGATTTAGAAGAGATTCTTGATTTTTCCAAAAATCGAGAGACACCTGCAAGTGAAGAGAAGATTACACAAGTGCCCAACTTGCAAGACCAGCTTTTTTTGCTCCAAATTATTCCAAATGGTAGCCCACTCAAGGAATTCAAGAAAATTGTTTCTTCAAAAGAGCGCTTGCATCCACTCAAAAATAAATATGGAGTTGATTCTGGGATTGATTTTCTTGTTGCGCAAGGTTCTCCTGTGTTTGCCACTGCTGATGGGATTGTTGAGCTTGCGCGACAAAGCACAAGTATCAATGGCTATGGGCGTTTTGTAAAGATCACGCATAGCTATGGTTTTTCTTCAATGTATGGTCATCTCTCTGGGGTTTTGGTCAAAAAAGGAGAGTTTGTCAAAAAGGGGCAAATGATAGGATACAGCGGGAGAAGCGGATCAAGCGCTGGTGAGCGATTGTATTATGAGATCCGCTTTTTGGGAAGCTATCAGGATGCGCTGTCTTTTGTTCGTTGGGGCAAGGATAATTTTGAGAGTATTTTTCAAAAAAAGAGCAGTGTGTATTGGAATCAGCTCTTTTGGGCAATTGAGGATCTAAAGCAGCTTCAGGCTATTTTGGAGAAACAAGAGTAATGTTTAAAAGTCGCCTTGTTTTGATGATTACAGATTTGAGTGGAAGTCGCATTTTAAATATCAATGCTTTTTTTAAGCGTATTGCCTTATATCTTGTCGTTTTTTTTTTAATTTTTTTTATATTTTGTTTTTTATGAA
>CAUWEE010000186.1:0-2646 GCA_963557095.1 uncultured Helicobacter sp.
CTGGCTTTAAGCCTAATCACGCCCTTGATCTGGCTTTCATTTACACAGATTCCCTGATTGAACCCTATGCACTTTTTACAACAAATCGCTTCTGTGCTGCCCCAATTAAGTATTATAAGAAGCACAATCAAGGCAAAAAATCAAACTTCATCCTCATCAATACTAAAAATGCCAATGCCCTCACAGGAAATCAAGGCATAGAAGACATCCAGAACTCCAAAAACAATTTCCACAAATCACCAACCCCATCCCTTCAAGTACAGGAGTTATTGGTGTTCGACTTGATACACAAAAAATCATTGACGCATTCCCCCTCTTTAATCTCTCCTCCAAGAGCATAGAATCTGCACAAAGAGCAAGCAATGCTATTCGCACCACCGATTCTTTTAGTAAAGAAATTGCCTTCAAAGTGCTTTTAGAAGATGGGAGCAGCTTTCATATCGGTGCAATGGCAAAGGGGGCTGGAATGATTGAACCTTCAATGGCAACGATGCTTTGCTTTATCACCACAGATGCGCTCATCCCGCAAGAAGATATCCAAGAACTTGTCAATCTCCATATCCAAAACACTTTTAATGCTATTAGTGTAGATGGAGACACAAGCACAAATGATTCTGTTTTCCTCCTTGCAAATGGCAAGAGTGGAGTCTATAACAAGGGTGCCTTTAGTTTTGCGCTTGAGCAGGTAATGAGAAAACTTGCCACAGATATTGTGCGAGATGGAGAGGGGGCAACTAAACTTGTAAGCTTTCAAATCAAGGGGGCGAGAAATCAAACTGAAGCAATCCGTGCAAGCAAGGCTCTAGCAAACTCCTTGCTTGTCAAAACCGCCCTCTTTGGCTGTGATCCCAACTGGGGACGCATTGCCTCAACAATTGGAGCAAGTGGAGTAGAAGCCTATGAAGAAAAACTCAAGATCTTCATTGGAGGGCTTTGTGTCTTTGATTGTGGAGAGATCCTTTTTGACAAAGAAACAGAAGAAAAATGCTCTAAAATTATGCAAAAAGAAAGTTTTGCAATCACTTGTGATTTAGGAATCGCAGAAGGAGAATTCACTTCTTATGCTTGTGATTTGGGGCATCAATATATAAAAATTAATTCAGACTATAGGAGCTAAAATGACTAAAAAAACACTTCTAGGATTCTTATTGTTCAGTTCATCCCTCTTTGGACTAGGCTTTGGCGGTATGGGAAATACTTCAGCTGGACTTGGGAACAGCGGTGTAGCACTAAGAAAATCAGCATGGGGGATTTATTATAATCCCGCTCTTTTAGCAAGTGATAATCGTGGAAAGTTTGGATATAGCTTTGGAATCGATGCTGGCATAGAAGGCTTAGATAAAATCATCAATGCTTTTTTAGATTTTCAAAATTCTAAGGACAACAATGCTCATCACCCATATCAAATTGATCCAAAAAATACACTAGCATTCAACTCTCAAAATGGACTTGTCATCCAAATCACTGGAGGAACACAAGAGATTTCAAAACTTGATCCCGAAGGCAATCCTATCAAAAGAGCTGATGGTGAAAAAACCCCGCAAGACACAATTGAAAAGCGCAGTCCCTATGGAGCTTTTACTATGGCAACTTTTTTATCTGCTCATCTACTTGGAAATACTGAATTCAAGGAGCAAAATAGCAGCAATGGTGGAGGGGGTAGCGGAAGTGGGGGCAGTGGCAATCAATTTGAGATCAGTGGAAATCTTTCAGGTCTTGCTCTTCTTGAGATTCCAATTGGATGGGGATGGAGATTTGAAACAGCTGCAGGAGATATAAGTGTTGGAACAGCTATTAAATATATGAAAGCAACAGGACTTGATCTCCAATTTCAAGCCATTGCTGATCAATCCGATGAACTCTTGCCAAATCTCATCTTCCCTGAGCAATTCAACTCATCAGATTGGTTTGGTATTGATTTGGGACTTTTATACACACCAATTGAGGGATTAAATATAGGATTTGTTGCCAAAAACATCAACTCTCCCTCTTTTGATCTATATGGCAAAAAATTTACAATCAATCCACAATTTCGACTCGGATTTTCTTATGAATTTGCCAAATATTTCGCCCTAACCTTTGATAGCGATCTTGCTCCAAATCGCCTTCTCTTTGAGAATTCTCCCAAAACGCAAATGCTTGGTGGAGGCTTGCTTATGGATTTTAAATATATCGATTTGCGTTTTGGAGTCATGGGTGATATGGCAAATAAATTTAAAGAAGGTGTGATTATGACAGGAGGGATCAATCTCTTAGGCTTCCTAGATCTCGCCATTCAAGCAAGCTCATCAATGTTTAATGTGCAAGGCTACAAAATCCCCAAATTTATCTCTCTCAAAGTCGGGGGAAGTTTTACATTTTAAATAAAAATGCGGGCATAATCTTTCCATCTTAAATTTCAAGGAGAAAAAATGTTCCACGAATATCGAGATGAAATTTCAAGACTTAAACAAGAAAATGCCCACTTTGCCAAAATCTTTGATGCACATAATGAACTTGATCAGAGGATCAAAAATATGGAATCAGGCATCGAAATCGCCACTAATGAAGCCATCCAAGAATACAAAAAAGAAAAATTACGCCTAAAAGATGAAGTCTATTTGATGCTAAAAATGTCTAAAGTTTAAAAAAAAGTGGGGGCGGGAT
>CAUWEE010000187.1:0-2644 GCA_963557095.1 uncultured Helicobacter sp.
CTTAGCAGAGGGGAAAAAAGTGTGAATCTCACTTCGTTTCTGCTCCCTAAATACCTCAAATTTGACAAAGCCCAACCTTTCATCTTCATCACGAGCTTGATTGCTTTCTTAGGGATTGCGATTGGCGTAATGGTGCTTTGTGTCGCGATGGCGATTATGAATGGTGTCACTAAAGAATTGCAAGAAAAGATTTTTATTATGAATGCTCCACTCAATCTCAAAAGTTATGGCAAAAATTCTATCCCTAGCGAACTTCTCTACCGCTTGCAGATTGATTTTCCTCACCTACACTTTAGCCCATATCTACGATCTTACGCGATGATTAAGACACAATATGGCATCTTTCCAACAGTTATCTTTGGAATCGATCCTATCCTTGAAGGGCAAATCAACCCTATCCTTGCTCCAAATTTCAAAAATGGCTTAGAAAATTTCTCACTTGTTATGGGTGAGGATTTTCAGACTGCCTATGGTATTTCCCAAAATGAAAAAGCTCTTTTGTTTTTTACAGATTTATCGCCCAATGCATTAAGCTTTGCTCCAACAATGAAACGCTTTGAAATCAAGGGGTTTTTTTCTTCAGGCATTAGAGCTTATGATCGTGGATATAGCTATACAAGCCTGCAATCCCTTGCAAAAATCAAGGGCACAGAATCTAATTTCTTCGATGGAATTCACATCAATTCCAAAAATCCAATGCAGGACTACAAGGCCCTCTCTGCCTACCTAAACAAAAACTTCAAAAACCGCTTTTTTATCGAGGGTTGGTGGCATCAAAATGCCAATCTCTTCTCTGCAATGGAGCTAGAAAAAAGAGCGTTGTTTATTGTCTTGCTTCTCATTACCCTTATGGCATCGCTCAATATTGTCAGCTCTCTTCTGATGGTAGTGATGAATCGACGCAAAGAAATCGCTCTGCTCTTAAGTATGGGTGCGAGCAAAAAGGAGATCAAGGGGGCTTTTTTTATGATTGGGATCACTCTAGGCGTATCGGGGATTGCTCTAGGCTTTGTCCTTGCTTTTGGCGTGATGGAATTCCTCTTGCACTTCCCTATCATCTCACTTCCTGCCGATGTCTATGGGACAACAAAACTCCCGCTTGATTTTTCGTGGATTGATGGAATCTTTATCGCCATTGGCTCTATCCTCATTGTCTGCCTATCTTCCTACTATCCTGCCCACAAAGCCTCGCAAATCAACTTGCTAGAAGTGCTGAGGAATGAGTAATGCATAAGATTCAAGAGATTTCTTATATAAAGCGAGAATCATATGAACAGCTTGGCACGAAAGAAAAGTTTTGGCTCAACAATCATCAATTGCTTTTTAAAAGTGGAAGGCTTAATACTCTTGAAGATTGCAGTGAAAAAATTGCCTATGAGATTGCAAGCCTCATAGAATTGCCCTGTGCAAAATATGAGTTTGGAAAATTCATAGATTCTCAAAATCAAGAGCTTTTTGGAGTAGTAAGTGAAAGTTTTTTAGACCATCAAAAACATGAAGAACTTATCTTAGGCAATCAAATCTTAGGGAAAATTTTTAAAGATTATGATCAATATTCTAGATATAAAGCAAGAAAATATACTCCGCTATTACCATTGATGATCTTTGATATCCTCAAAATCAAAGGATACAAAGATCTTGCATCTTTGCAGGTTTTCATAGGCTATCTTGTCTTTGACTGCCTCATTGGCAATACAGATAGACATCATGAGAATTGGGGAATCATTGCAAATGGTGGCATAAAAATTGCTCCAACATTTGATCATGCTTCAGGGCTTGCTTCCAAGGTAAGCGAACAAGAAGCACAAGAGAGGCTTTGCACAAAGGATCAAGGAAGAAGTGTTGAACATTTCTGCCAAAAAGCGAAATCGGCTTTTTGGAAAGGTGAAAAACAACTCAAAACAATAGAGGTTTGCAAAGAAATTGAAGAGTTTGGCAAACGCAATGTTCAAGCAAATGAAGCTTTGAAAATGTGGATTGAAAGAATTGCTCAAATTCAATTGCAAAAATTTGTAAAAATACTTAATGATGTCCCAGAAGAAATGGGACTCAAAGAGACGCAAAAAACTTTTATTCTTAAAGTTTTGGAAATCAATACAAGTCGCTTAAAAAACCTAGCAAAAGGACTAAGATGAAAAATCACCTAATTGTCGCTTGGAGAAAAGAAAGCAATAAACAATGGTTTCCTATCGGGATCTTAGAACGATTGATTTTGGGAGATAGGATTGAATATTCTTTTTCTTATACCCAAGGGGTACTTGAAGCGAAAAACGCAGGATTTACTCCACTCTTTGGTGAAACAAAAAATGAACAACTTAAAAACACTATCAAAAGTGAAAACTTACTTTTTCCAGTGTTTGCCAATCGCGTGATGACAAAAAGTCGCCCAGAATATCCCAAATATAAAGAATGGCTAGATCTTCAGGATGAGAATAACCCATTTGAAGAACTTGCCAAAAATAATGGAATCCGTGCTACTGACAACCTCCAAGTTTTTGCCATCCCAGAAAAGAAAAATGGAAAATATATCGTGGATTTTTTCATTCATAAATTTGATTTTATCGATCTAGCAATTCAGGCAAAAGTGGGGGAACTGAAACCAAAAGATACACTTTATTTGGCTCAAGACATTCAAAATCCTTAT
>CAUWEE010000188.1:0-2641 GCA_963557095.1 uncultured Helicobacter sp.
TGGAGGAGAGCTTATTGCAGGAAGGGGAAGATGTCGTGCTTAATCTTGCTTTGGGTTATATGCATCCTGATCTTAAAAAGATGATTGGGCGTTTGAAGTATCGTGCAAGTTTTGGACAAAATGCTTTGGGGCATTCCATCGAAGTGGCAAATCTTGCAGGGATTATTGCTGGAGAGCTTGGAGGAGATGCGCGTCTTGCAAGGAGAGCTGGAATCTTGCATGATATTGGCAAGAGTCTCACTCAAGATTCTGGACGAAATCATGTGGATTTGGGCTATGAGATTTGCCTAAAACATCAGGAGCACCCTGCAGTGCTTAATGCGATCAAAGCACATCATGGGAATGAAGAGGCAAAAAGCATCGAAGCTATTGCTGTTTGCACAGCAGATACGCTCTCTGCTGCACGACCTGGGGCGAGAAGGGAGGCCTTGGAGAATTTCTTAAAGCGAGCTACAGATCTTGAAGCAATGGTGATGAAAAAAATGGGGGTAAAACAAGCATATGTAATCAACTCGGGGAAAGAAATACGCGTGATTGCAGATTGGAATCAGGTAAGTGATGATGAATGTGCAGCAATGGCTCTAGAAATTGCTCAAGAGATTGAGGAAGGTTTTCAATATCCTGGAGAGATCAAGGTTCATATTATTCGCGAGAGTCGTGCCACAGGGGTAGCTAGATAGAGCCTTCAAAGCCTTTATGAGCTTTTTGTTGATCTTTGATTAGTCTTTCTTCCAATTTTGGCGAATGGCTTCATAAAGCACAGCACCCACACAGGTAGCAAGATTGATACTGCGAGCATCTTCTTTCATTGGAATTTTGAGTGTTTGTTCTGGATAGCTTTGCAAGATTTTCTCATCCAATCCCGCATCTTCTCTCCCAAAATACAAAAAGCAATCCTCTTGAAAACTCATCTCAAAGTAAGCTCTCTTGCCTTTTGTTGAGAGAAAAAAGTGTTTGGAATCTGGGGGGAATGTTTTCCAAAATGATTCTAAATTCTCCCATTCTTGCACTTGAAGTTTCTGCCAATAATCCATTCCTGCGCGTTTTAATTCTTTTTGTGAGATATGAAAACCAAGAGGGTGAATAAGGTGTAATTTTGCTCCACCAGCTACACAAAGCCGTCCGATATTTCCTGTATTTTGAGGGATTCTTGGTTCAACTAAAACGATATTAAACATCAATTCACCTTTTTGCTTCAAAGCCAAATAAGTTTTGCACCAAAGCCTCCAAGCTTAGGTGGAGCATCTTCAAATCTGATAACTTTTGGATGAGATTTGAGAAAGTCTTTGATCGCTTTTGAGAGCACACCCCCTCCAATCCCATGATAGATGAGCACTTCATCATAGCCTGCAAGCAAACAATCTGAGAGAAATTTGTCTGCCTTTTCTATGGCTTCCTCTACGCGCAATCCATGCAGATCAAGGCTTATGCCCACAGAATTTTTGGGTGCTGTAATTTTTGTTTTGGCCTTGCTAGCTTTTGGAGATTTTGTGATTTGCAATTCTTGAGCCCCAACTTTAAGCTTCAATCCACTATCGCATTGAATAAGATAAAGTTCTCCACTCTTGCCTACGATCACTCCTCTTTCTTGGCGGTATTTAATGCACTCTCCGATCTTAAAATCTTGAGCTGGGGGAAGCTGGGGCTTTATATGACTGCCTCTGATGACTTGATTGGCCTTATTCATTTTTTTGTGAATAGAAGAGAGATCCTTAGCCTCTTGCTTGAGGATTTTGAGAGCTTCTTCATAATTTTGGTTAAGTTTGTTTTTGAGCTGCTCAAAATTTTTTTGTTGCTCTAGGATTTGCCTTTCTAGAGATTCTTGTTTGCTCCTAGTTTTTTCAATCTCCCAGCTTAACTCTTGCTTCTTAGCATTGAGTTCCATTTCTAAAAGAGTAGATTTTTCAATGAGAGCATTGAGTTTTTCCTTATCTTCTCCATAGTGTGTTTTGGCATTTTGGATAAGGCTTGGCGGGATACCATAACGCAAAGCTGTTTCAAAGGCATAGCTTTTGCCAATACTTCCTTGCAAAAATTCATAAGTTGGCATCTGATGTTTCTCATCATAAAGAGCGGCAAAAAGTTCGACTTTTGGATGTTTTGCCATCAGAGAGGCTAAACGCTTATGATGGGTTGTGATGATGATTTTGTTGTTTTTGTGGAGTAGATGCTCTAAGAGAGATTTGTATAAACTAGAGGCCTCATCCGAATCTGTGCCAAGCTCAATCTCATCGATTGCTAAAAGCATAAAATCCAAATTTAAAAGCTTTGAGATTTCAAGCATTCTTCCTGCGAAGGTTGAAATGTTGTTTTGACTGCTTTGAGGATCAGAGATAATGGCTTGAATATGTTTGAAGTATCCAATTTTGGATTTTGCGGCATTGATTCTTTGAGGAATGAGATATTTGCTCAAAAAGGCACAACTTAGGATGGATTTTAAAAGCATTGTTTTTCCACCAGCATTGACGCCTGTGATGATGAGGAGCTGTTTTTGTAAGTCAAGATTGAGAAGTTTGGGCGTTTTGAGGTTTGGGTGAGCAAAGTCGTGCAAGATGAGATCTTGGGTTTGGCTACGGAAGAGAAATTCCAAATTTTTCTCTTTGGCAAAAAGGCTGCGCGCATTGAGATGATCAAGGGTATC
>CAUWEE010000189.1:0-2629 GCA_963557095.1 uncultured Helicobacter sp.
CATCCATCACCGTCGCAAAGTAATTTTCTATCTTGTTTCACGAGCTCTTTTACTCCGAATGGTTTGGATTTGTGTAAGTAGAGAAATACATTTGGAAAGTTTTTGTTCTGAATCTTCCAATCTGTTTTGTAAAAAACAAACCAAAAGATAAAGGCGCGCAGATAGGTTTCAATAAAAATAATGCCAAAGATAAAAAAGTAGGGAAGTCCATAAAGAGAACAGAGATACATGGGCAAGATTCTAAGCCCCCAGATGCTTGAGGCATTGATAAAGAGAGAAAATTTGCTTTTTCCTGCTCCTCTTAGAGCCCCATCAAGCACAAAGATAAAAATAAGAGGAATCTGAGAAAGTCCTACAGCGACTAGATAATGCCAAGCATAGAGTAGCACTTCTTGATCTTGTGTGAAGAATAAAGCAATCCAGTTGCCAATCAAGGCAATTAGGATTCCAAGTGTTCCCATAAAAAAGGATGAAATCCACAAGCATAGCGTGGTGTAGCTTTTGGCAAGATCTAGGTGCTGAGCATTTTGTCCCATTAGACTCATAGAGGCAATCATAAAGCCAAAGCCTGGCATAAAAACAAAAGATTCAATGCGTCCGCCAATTTGAAATCCAGCCAGAACTTCATCTCCATAAGAAAGCAAGAATTTGGCAATCAAGATAAGGGAAAAGAGTGTGAGTCCGCGCTCAATTCCTGTGGGGAAACCAATGCGGATTGCATTTTTTGTGAATTGAAAGCTAAGCTTTTTATCAAAGCCAAAAATACGATAGATAAAAAAGCAAAGTAGGCAGACTTCTAAAATTGAGCAAAGTAGGTTTGAAAGAGCAGCCCCGCGTATTCCCAAAGGTGAGAAGACCCCCTCTAGGCCAAAGATTAGAACATAGCTTAAAAAGAGATGAAAAAAGGTGCAAAGAAGTTTTGTATAAAAGGGGTATTTTGCCTTTGAGCTAGCTGAAAAGATTGCATTCAAAGTGGTTTTGAGAAGCAAAAAGGGAAGTTCAAAGATGAGTATTTGGAGATAAAGTTGGGTTAGATTGAGGGATTGGGATTGGAGGCCAAGCCATTGAGGATAAAAAGAAAGGCTGAAAAATGCAAGAAGCATAAGCGGGATCGAAGCAATGAGGACGCTTAGGAGCAAGGAGGAGATTGCTTGCTTGAGTTGCGGGCTTTTTTGTCCATAGAGACGCGCAATTGTCGCATTGCTCCCTGTAGAAAAAATCGCAAAAATTGCATAAAAGAGCATCATAAAACTTGCTCCTGCGCCTAAGGCAACAATTTGAGAGGTGGAAAGCTTGGCAATGAAGATAAGCGTGATTGACATATTGATAATATCTAGGAATGAACCTAGTCCTGAAGGGATAGCGATTTTTAAGATTTCTTTACTTTTTTGGAATCTTGTCATAGGAGATTTAGAGCCTTTTTGCAGAGATTAGATAGCGGAAGTTTTGTGATCTCTTCTGGAGAGAAAAATTTCGCTTCTTGAGGCGGCTCTCCCTCACATAGAAAGACTCGAGCCTTGATGGCGTATTTTGTGTAGTGATGTTTGAAGCTTCCCAAAGCTTTGCTAGATGGAGGGACTTCTTCTAAAAAGAGAGGATTGTAAAGCCCATGATAAAGCCTCTCTTTGCTAAGGACAAGGGAGATTTTTTTATCTTCTTGGAAGAAGCCTAAGTAGAGCTCTAGGGGGATAAGAGTGGTTTTTTGAGGGGTAGGGTAGAGGGCAGGTTTGGCCTTTCCAAGGCAGAAGGATTGGAGTGGGCAAAGGAGGCATTGGGGATTTTTGGGAGTGCAGAGAGTGGCGCCAAAGTCTAGGAGAGCTTGATTGTGATTGAAGGGGTCTTGAGGGTTGAGCAGTTTTTGAGCAATCTCTTGAAGAGCTTTATCTGATGCATTGAGGAGTGCGAAGAGTCTGCTAATGACGCGTGCGATATTTCCATCAACAAAGCTAACATTCGCACCAAAGCCAAAGCAGGCAATTGCCCCTGAAGTGTATTCTCCGATCCCATAAAGTTGTTTGAGCTTATCGCGAGAATCTGGAAGTTTGCCTCCAAATTGGGATTGACATAAAATCGCGCTCTTTCGTAGATTCCTTGCTCTTGAATAATAGCCTAAGCCCTGCCAAAGTCTTAGCACCTCTTCTTCTTGTGAGTTAGCTAGGGATTGTAAGCTAGGAAAGCGCTCCAAAAAAGGAAAAAAGAAGCGATCCAAGACGACATTTACTTGAGTTTGTTGAAGCATAATTTCGCTGATATAAACTCCATAAGATCGCTCAATGGATGCAAGATGTGCTGGAGGGTTTGGGACCTGCCCTCTAAGATTCCTCCATGGCAGATCTAGGCGCCCATTTTTGAAATACCAATCAAGTAGAACTTCTTGGAGAGAGATGAGCTCTTTGGAATTGAGATTCAAGGTTTTTGTGCCACAAAAGAAATGATTTTTGCCTTCATCCCCTCGCGTCTTGTAATGTAAGAGCTCTGCTTGTGTAAGATACGAAAATCTGAAAAAATCTCATCAAGCTCATTGTGCTCAAGTATCTTTTCATCGATGATTTGCGATGAGTTGAAGCCATCAGCTTCTTTGATGAAAGTCTCAAGCATAAAGATTCCCCCAGCTTTGAGAGCGTGGATA
>CAUWEE010000190.1:0-2619 GCA_963557095.1 uncultured Helicobacter sp.
CAGAGGAAGGTGTCAAGAAGTGATCCAATCTTACCCCTCGCTTTTTGACTTGCCCGCACTAAAGACTTGGGAACTTGATGGAGGAGCATTTATCACAATGGGGCAAGTCTATACCCAAAGCCTTGATGGAGAACTCAAAAATCTAGGAATGTATCGCCTGCAAATCTATGATGAAAAGCGCTTGGGGCTGCACTGGCAAATCCACAAAGATTCCAATCACTTCTTTCATGCTTATAAAAAAGCTGGACTTAAGATGCCTGTAAGTATCGCTCTAGGTGGAGATCCGCTCTACACTTGGTGCGGACAAGCTCCCCTGCCTTATGGTATCTTTGAATTAGCTCTATATGGCTTAATCAGAAATAAAAAACCTCATCTTGTGCAATCCATAACTAACCCCATCTATATCCCAGAAGATGCGGACTTTGTCATTGAAGGTTGGGTCGATCCCAATATAATGGAACTAGAAGGACCTTTTGGGGATCATACTGGCTATTACACCCCCATTGAGCCCTACCCTGTGCTTGAAGTCAGTGCAATCACACACAAAACCTCCCCTATCTTTCCTGCAACAGTTGTTGGCAAACCCCCCCTAGAAGACAAATATATGGGCTATCTCACAGAGCGGATTTTTCTACCAATGCTCCAAACCACAACCCATGGACTTGTGGATTATCATATGCCTGAAAATGGTGTTTTTCACAATCTGATTCTAGCCAAGATTGCCCCCTCCTATCCTGCTCACTCCAAGCAGCTTATGCACGCTTTCTGGGGGATAGGACAGATGAGCTTTGTCAAACATGCTCTCTTTGTTGATGAAGACTCTCCTTCGCTCAATGATTATCCTGCAATCACAGAGCATATTCTCAATCGCTTTTCAACCCAAAATCTCCTCATCACCGAAGGTATCTGTGATGCTCTTGATCACGCCTCACCTCACTACGCACAAGGAGGAAAGCTCGGACTTGATGCCACAGGAGAGCCAATCACAAGAGAAGATTTGGAAATCCTAGAGGATCAAGACTTGCAAGATAAAATCAAAACCCTCCTCCCTCAAACTCAAAACATTAAACAATACTTCACTCATACTCACACTCCAATTTGTGTGATTGCTGTGGCAAAAAACCATCAATCCATCTTGCAGGCTTTCAAAAATCTCTCACCCATTTCCCAACACTTGGGTATTGTCATCGCCGTTGATGAGCACAAAAATGATCTTTATAATCCCTATATGCTCATTTGGAGAGTAGTGAATAACATCGATGCCAAACGCGACACTTGGATTGATGAAAAGATTCTCTATATTGATGCAACAGACAAAGAAGAATGCGATGGTCATTTCAGAGAATGGCCAAAGGATACAGACTGCTCCAAAGAAGTCATTGAAAAGCTCAAAGAGCAAGGTTTAATCGATGTGGATGAGGAGTTTTTGAGACAATTTGCCATCCTGCATTCTTAAACTTACTCCTTGTGTATCTCATGCCTACTTACAAGGCTTTTGCAGCGCCAAGAGCTTGTGGAGTAGAGTATAATTTTTGGTAAATTTATCTTAAATAAGGAAAAGTATAGTGAGAGGATTTAAAGTTTTTTCAGGAACAGCTTATCAAGAGTTTAGTGAAGAAGTTGCAAGATTTCTAGATATTTCATTGGCCAAGGCAAGCATTGGTCGCTTTAGCGATGGTGAAATCAATGTGCAAATCAGCGAATCTGTGCGCGGCAAGGATATCTTTATTATTCAGCCCACCTGTGCTCCTACAAATGATCATCTTATGGAATTGCTTGTAATGATTGATGCTTTCAAGCGAAGCTCAGCTCACACAATCAATGCTATCATCCCCTACTTTGGCTATGCACGCCAAGATCGCAAGGCAGCTCCAAGAGTGCCTATCACAGCCAAACTTGTCGCAAACCTGCTTGAAACCGCAGGGGTTAATCGAATTGTGACAATGGATTTGCACGCTGGACAGATTCAAGGCTTTTTTGATGTGCCCGTGGATAACCTCTATGGCTCAATTGTCTTCCGCGACTATATCAAACAAAAAAACCTCCCCAATCCTATCATCGCTTCCCCTGATATCGGTGGAGTAGCAAGAGCAAGATATTTTGCTGATCAATTAGGACTTGATCTTGTCATTGTGGATAAGAAACGCGAAAAAGCCAATGTAAGCGAAGTGATGAATATCATTGGGGATGTAAATGGCAAAGAAGTGATTCTTGTAGATGATATGATTGATACGGCGGGCACGATGTGCAAGGCCGCAGAAGTTCTCAAAACTCATGGAGCAAGCAGCGTGATGGCTCTTGGAACCCACCCTGTGCTCAGTGGTCAAGCAATAGAGAGAATCACAAGCAGTGCTTTAGATGAAGTGGTGATGACAAATACAATCCCCCTCCATCAAGAATGCCCAAAGATCAAAATCCTAAGCGTTGCTCCACTCTTTGCAGAAGTCATCCGCAGAATCAACAACGATGAAAGCGTAAATTCACTCTTTATTTAATGAGGGTTTATCGCCCTCACTATCTTGTAACTTTATTTCTTATTAATCATATTTATCTGTCAATTTTTTAAATCTTATTAAAAAAAATGCATTTTTGCTCTTGACTTTTAATGTTGGTGGGGGG
>CAUWEE010000191.1:0-2602 GCA_963557095.1 uncultured Helicobacter sp.
CAAAATGCAAATTGCAAAAAAATTCTCCAATCATCCATCCTTCAAGGCTGATTTAAACCTCTTCTCTGAAGCCTACACTGAAGCTAAAACTCAAAAAGTCAAAGATACTGTCCTGATGGAATGGGGAATCTCACTCATTCATCATAATCATCAAGAATCTCGTTCGCTGATTGAAAATGTAGTAAAGAACAATCCTAGCTTTTTCTCCGATGATTTAAATTACACCTTTTCAATCATACAAACACTTGCTAATAACAGCGCTTTTGACCTTGCCTCAGAGATTGGTGAAATACTCTTGCAAAAACTTCCAAAACATGATGAGCGTTCTGAAAAACTCATCTTTAATCTAGGCGAATGGTTTGCGCAGGCAGGAAATATCCAAAAAGCACATCTATACAACAAACGCTTTCTTACTCTTTACCCCAAGTCTGATCTAGTTGCAAAAGTTGAACTTCGAGACAATCAACTTTTATTCAAAAGTGGAGAACAACTGGGAGAAAAAGAACAATTTGATCTTCTTGATAAAATCATCCAAAACTATCCCAACACCGAAGAATCAAAAAAAGCTTATCTCAAAAAAGCACAATTACTCTTTGATCTAAAGCGCTACCAAGAAATACTTGATATTCAAGCATTCATTCCACAATCCCCACTTGTTGGCAAATCCAAAACTCAACTAATCTTGCAAGCCCTGAAAGATAAAAAATGCAAAAAAATCCCTGCTCTCTTTCCTAATAGTGATTTAAGCGAAATTACAGAAAAAGAAAGATTTGATCTTTTTGACTGCCTTTATTCACTCTCTTACTACAGCGATGCCAAAACCCTCATTCAGGATCCCAAGAATGCGCAAGAGAAACTTCCTTGGCTTTATCGTTTAAGCAAAGTTCTTAACAAAATGGGGGATTTCATACAATCACGCCTATCTGGAGAAGATGCGCTTAATCTAGCACGCACACTGAACAAGCCAGAATATTACGATATTGGCTTTACTCTATTTTCAGACTTTACTCAACTCAAACTAAACAAACATATTCAAGAAATTTCTCTATTCCTTCAAAAACATTTTTCAGAGGACAAAAGGATGCTTGAAGTTTGGTATCTTCTTCTTCAAAATGCACAAAAAGACAATGATCAAAATGCCATTCAAATCTATGCAAAAGATATACTCTCACTTCAGCAGAAGCTTAAGCTTAGTGATTACACGCCAAATATCGATTTTGTCCTTGTTTATTCTTTTATTCAAAACAAACAATATGCAGAAGCCAAAAATCATCTAGAAAAGCTCTTGCAAATCAAATTAGAACCTCAAGATACACAAAAGGCTCTTTATATGCAAGGCATAGTGCTCAAAGCATTGGGTGAAGAATATACAAACAGCTTCAAAAAATGCTTAGAAATTAAAGACGAAACAAATTGGAGAAATCTATGCTCAAAATCTCTCTAGGAAATATTTTAAGAAAACTTTGCGATGTCGATTTTGTGTAATATTGCAAGCTATGAGCAGAAAGAAATAGGGATAAACAGATGAGAATAAGTTCCAATGCAAAATACAATCAATTTCAGGCTTCACAAAGCTCATTACAATCCAAAATCAATGAATTGACAACACAAATTGCATCGGGAAAAAAGATTCAAAATAGTTATGAGAACAGCCACATTTACGAAAAAGATCTCCAACTTAGCCAACAAGAAACAACACTTTCTCAAGAAATTGATGTCGCCCGCAATGCCTACAATATGACTCTAAGCACAGATAAGGCATTGGCGGCATTAAACAAAAGCATCTCTGAATTCAAAACAAAGCTCATTCAAGTTGCCAATCAACCTCAAAATACATCATCTAGACTTGCTGTCGCATCTGAATTGGAGGGATTAAAAAACCATATCACCTCTGTTGCCAATACCTCAATTGGAGGGGCTTATCTTTTTAGTGGAAGCAAAGTTAGAACTCAACCCATCGCGCAAGATGGGAAATATATGGGCAATAGTGAAAAACTTGAAGCCTTGATTGGCTCAAATATCAAGGTTCCCTTCAATATTCCTGGTAGTGATTTATTTTTTGGAAACAACAATGGATCTTTTGCTTCTACAACAGGAAATATTAAGAAATACAATCTAAGCAAACTCTATCCTGAACTTTTGAGCAAGACTGACAAGACAGAACCTCCACAAAAAGTTTTTATCAAGTCAAGCGATACGATTAGAGATCTTATTGGTGATGAAGATGATGATCCAAGCAATGATTCGGAGGTATTTTTCTATCTCAGAGGCATCCGCCCTGATGGCACACGGTTTAAAACAAAATTTGCCCTCAATAAGGCTTATACCAATCTAGAAAACGCGATTAAAGTAGAAGATCTATTGGAAAAAATTGGTCGTGAGTTTGGCAACAATCAAGCAACACAAGTTGTTGATGTGCGCCTCAATCCTTGGGGAGAAATCGAGATTCGCTCCCTTGTTGCTGGAAGTTCAAATCTAGAGTTCAATCTACTTGCAAGCGATATGGATACCGAGGATCTCTCCCAATTGCCTCAAATGGGGGCAAAAATTATGAGCTTCCAAAAAAGCCCCTATCTTAGCAGCACCTATCTCCCATCCATCA
>CAUWEE010000192.1:0-2587 GCA_963557095.1 uncultured Helicobacter sp.
TATTAACAGAGTAATTTTGTGTGATTTTACATTTGGGATCGAGTTCTAATAGATGTTGAATGAGCACTTTTTCCATAACTTTCACGGCATTAAGCACTTCAGTAGAGAGCATAAAAGTCGGATCACTTCCAATACGCCGAGGAACAACCCCTATGATTTTAAGTGAAGGAATATCTCCATTTGTTCTCATCATTTCAAGAGTTTGCAAAGTCTCAACTTCATGAGCACTCCCTTGCCAACTCATTTTTGGAGGAATATTTTTAAAATCAAAGAAAAACACATCCCCATATTTTCCCTCTTCATTCTCAATGCAATCAATCAAAACTACTTCATCAAATTGCACAATCAAAGGAATGAGTTGGTGAGCCAAAGTCCCACCATCAAGAAGAACAATTTCATTTTCACTTTCAAAATGATATTTTTCATCAAGATAATGCACAAAATGTGCTCCTATCCCCTCATCTCCAAACAAGATATTTCCAATTCCCAAAATGAGAATCTTCAAGAATGTGCCCTTGTATAGCTTTTTTTATATAAATGTTTCATCGCAGCCATATAAATATGCACAGGCAAAAAGAGCAAGAAAACCCAAGTAAGAATATGATGAATCCATCTTACATTTGCAATCCCACCAAGAAGGTTCTCAAGAAATCTAAAAAAGGGATAAACTAATCCAAGCATTCCACCATGATAGATGTGGATAGAGAGGATAACTCCTGTCAAGATGATTCCATAGAGGGCAACATAGACACCAAAATAAACTACGAACTGCAATGGGTTGTAAAAGCCATTTTCTTGCACCTTTCCATTAAGAGTAAGATAAAAATAAATTCGTGAAGTCCATTGCTTGAAATTAAAAACATCAGCAAATGATCTTCTCTCAATTTCTGCTTCCTTGCTAAAGAAAAATAAATATGTCTTAATCAGCGTCATACTCAATAAAATAAAACCAAAAACAAGATGCCAGAAGCGAATTTCTGCCTGCAAAAAATTTACAGGTTCGACAGGATTTGCATCAGGCACAATGTAGGGCTGTGCAATATAAAATCCACTTACAACCAAAACAATCATACAGATGAAGCGCACCCAATGTGTCACCCAAAATGATAAGCCAACCTCGTGATGATGCATCTCTTTCTCCTTAGGCAAGATATTTTGGGTCAATTTTATATTCTCCCAACTTATTCCCTTGTGCATCCATAACATGTACAGCACAAGCAATACAGGGATCATAACTATGAATATTTCTAATAATTTCTAAAGGCTGAGTGATATCTTGGAGTCGCATTCCAATCAAATTTGCCTCATAAGGTCCTTTTTGCCCCTTAAGATCCTCTGGTCCTGCATTCCAAGTCGAAGGCCCAACACATTGATAATTCTCAACTAAACCATTTTTAATCCTAATCCAATGACTTAACATTCCGCGAGGAACTTCACCAATATATCGCCCTTTATACTCCTTGCTTTCATCAATAACTGGAGCGGTGTAAGTGCTATCATCAATCTTTAAATTTTGAATCAAAGATTCAAAAGTTTCTAAACCATAGTCTGTGATAACTTTACTTTGAAGCATTCTTCCAGCAGTTCTTCCTAGAGTTGTAAAAAGTGCGCTTACAGGCAAGCCAGAAGCTTTCAAGAAATCATCTACAACTTTTTTAATTCTCTCATTGCCTTGAGCATATCCCACAAGCATACAAGCAAGAGGTCCGACTTCAAAAGGTTTTTCTTCATATCTTGGAGACTTGATCCAACTATATTTACCCTTTTCGTTAATTGATGGAGTTTCTACGCTCTTACCTTCTGCATTAATCGTCATTCTTGCAATAAAACCTGTGTAATTAGGCTCTGTTTGACCATCATAAGGATGCATAGGTTTTGCCTGCTGATACCATGAATGCGTGCATTCTTCCATAATGAAATTCTCATCAATATCAAAAGCCTTAGATAAATCTTTATTGATTATATAGCCCGAATTAAATAGATTTTCTGTCGCGCTAATAGCAATAGCATCCCCTGCAATAAAGTTGGGGACATTCATTTGATGCGTTACACTAGGCTCTTTTGCAAAAGCCTTAGCTGCCATCAAAATATCAGGATAGTAAGCTCGATCAACAAAATCTTTGACAAGCTCAAAGCGTGTTTTCCATTCTGCAAGCCTTGAGGGATCAAGCAAATCCCTGATGCAAGTTACTCCACCAACGACAAAGCTTTGTGGATGAGGTTGTTTGCCACCAAAAATTGCCATCAGTTTAGCTGCATCACGCTGAATCTCAATTGATTTAAGATAGTGAGAAAGAGCGATGAGATTTTGCTCTGGAGTAAATTGATAAGTCTTATTACCCCAATAACCATTAGCAAAAATCCCAAGTTGTCCGCCATCAACCATCTTCTGCACTCGTTGCTGCACAGCCCTCAAATCTGCTTCTCCTGCGGCGTAAGGATTGTCACAATACTTAAAAGCTTCTTGTTCTGCTTTTTTAGGATCTGCTTTAAGCGCAGAAATCACATCTACCCAATCTAATCCATGCAAAAGATAAAAATGCACAATATGATCATGTAAAAATAGAGCTTGAGCTATCAAAGAACG
>CAUWEE010000193.1:0-2567 GCA_963557095.1 uncultured Helicobacter sp.
GTGAGTTTTTTTCCACCAATATCAGGAACAAAATCTCTTTTTGGCGCTTCTTTTTTTGGATTCTCTTGGGGTCTCTGCTCACGATTAAAATTCTTTTTCTTTAAATGCTCATTCAGATCAATTGGCATTATCTTCTCCTTTAATATAGGTTAAAAAGTGTAAAAAATTGGGATCTTCACCCCCAATTACTTCAGTATAGCGTTTTTGAATCCAACGCGTGAGTGGATAATCCTCTCCAATTTTTCTAAAATCTAGTTCAAGCACAGGGGTAATCTCTGCAGCAGTTCCCACCAAAAAGCATTCATCTGCAGTATAAATCTCATCTCTTGTGATTGAGCGTTGCGTAAGCTTGTGGCCTTGCTTTTGGATGATTTGCATCACAGTATCTTGAGTAATGGAGCAGAGCGTATTCTCCCAAGGTGGCGTAATAAACTCTCCATCTTTTATAACAAACAAACACTCGCTACTTGCCTCTGTCACAAAACCAGCTTCATCAAGCAAAAGACATTCATCAAACCCACATTTATAAGCCTCATAACGCGCGAGTTGAGAGTTGAGATAGTTTCCTGAAACCTTAGCTTTAAGAAAGCCAGATTGGTTGGAATTGCGTCTAAAAGAGCTAGTTTTTATCCTAATTCCACTCTTAGCATCTGCTCCCAAATAATCCGCCCATTCCCAACATGCTACCATTGTCTCAACTGGAGAATGATAGTGCGCCACTCTCAAATCCCCATATCCCAGATAAATCAAGGGGCGGATATAAACACTTTTCTCCCCAGAAAAAGCATTTTTTTTGAGCAGGTCAATCTGTGCCTTTAAAATCTCATCAAAGCCATAAGGACAATCAAGTGCGACAATTTTGGCAGAATCTAATAGTCTTTGAGTATGTTCTTGGAGTCTAAAAATTGCCAAGCCTTTTTGTGTAGGATAGGCTCTCACTCCCTCAAAAACAGCATTCCCATAATGCAAACTATGGCTTAAAAGATGGGTAGTAGCTTCTTCCCAAGGGATAAACTCACCATTCTTCCAAATCCATTGTGATTCTTTCATCTATTTTCCTTCACTTCTTCAAATACAAAAACTCAAATTCTATTCTTGTTTCAATTTCAATCATCGTTTTGAGGGATAAATCCACATTTTATCAGACTCATTTTAATGCCTCGCTTTTTTCAAGAAGCTCAAAATAAATCTGCATTTTCTCTTCATAAGCCCTTTTCACTTCATCTAGCTCTTGAGCAAGACTTACAATTCCTCTTTTCTCATACAAGCTTGAATCGCTTAGCTCAAATTCCAATACCCCCATCTTCTTCTCAAGCTCATCGATCTCGCTTGGCAAAATCTCTAATAATCTCTGCTCTTTGTATCCTAGCTTTTTCTGCTTTTTGACCTCCTCTTTTTTAGGAGTAATCGCAGTAGAAAATTCTTGCTCCATTTTTTCAATCTGCTTAATTTCTCTTTTGTTCTCCAAATACTCACTATAGCTCTCATACCGCTCAAGCACCCTCCCCTCGCCCTCAAAGACAAAAAGTTTCTGAGCCACCTTATCTACAAAATAACGATCATGACTTACAAAAAGCACGCAACCCTCAAACAAGGCAAGATTCTCTTCCAAAATATTGATCGTAGCGATGTCTAAGTCGTTGGTTGGCTCATCCAAGATTAAACAATCATAATCCTTGGTAAAAAGCAGGGCAAGAGCCAAGCGATTTTTCTCTCCTCCACTTAGATTTTTGATCTTTTGATTTAAAAACTCTTTGGGAAACAAAAAATTCTTAAGATAGCCAAAAACATGCATACTTTTACCCCTCACCTCCACCCTATCTCCACCAAAAGGGCAGAAAGTTTCTAAGAGATTTTTATCCTCATCAAGCATCTCGCGATGTTGATCAAAATAACCTATCCTAATCTCACCACAACTAAGCTCTCCACTATAGGGCTTTTCAATCTGTAAAAGCACTTTAAGCAAAGAGCTTTTTCCACTCCCATTTTTCCCCACAATCCCAATCTTATCCCTTTGCAAGATTCTAAAACTCAAGTCCTCAAAAAGAAGTTTATCTCCCATTTTTTGAGAAATCCCTTTGGCCTCAAAGAGCATTTTTCTATTATTTTTACCCTCAAGGGCATTGAAAGCCTTTTGCTCTCTTTGGAGTTCTAATTTCATTTTTGAAATCACTGAGGGATTAGCCTTGGCTTTTTCCCTCATCTCAAAAAGCCTCTTCTTTCTCCCCTCATTGCGCTTAAGCCTTGCCTTCACCCCTCGTCTAAGCCATTCTTCCTCGCTTTTTAAAAGCTTTAAAAGCACATCATGTTCTTTGCACAAAGCTCGAAGCCTAGCCTCCTTTTGCGTAAGATAACTTACATATCCACCTTCAAAACTTGTTAGTTTTCCATTTTCAATCTCCACTACACGACTTGCAAGATTCTCAATAAAATAGCGATCGTGACTAATAAGCACAAGAGTAGTTTTGAGACTAAGAAGTTTTTGCTCCAAAAATTCCACCATCTCCACATCTAAATGATTTGTTGGCTCATCAAGAAGCAAAATATCGCATTGTTGAAAAAGAATT
>CAUWEE010000194.1:0-2555 GCA_963557095.1 uncultured Helicobacter sp.
AGGCGATTCATTTTCTCAAGCATTGCATTGTGTGTGTGTTGCAAGGCAATATGTAGGTGTCGCTCCAAAAAATCTTCCCCCAAAAGCTCCAAAAATTCCTCATCAATTTGACTTGGCTCAAGTGAGCCGACACGAATGCGTTTGATACCTTGAATTTGAGAAATTTGCTTGATGAGTTTGGCAACAGAACTTTGTGTATCCTTGCCATAGCTTCCCATATTTGTGCCTGTTAAGACAACTTCTTGGATTCCATTTTGAGCAAGAAGTTTGATTTGAGAGAGGATGCTCTCTTGGGGTAGGCTTCTAGCTTTTCCGCGTGAGAAGGGGATAATGCAATAGCTACAAGCAAAGTCACAGCCCTCTTGGATCTTGATAAAAGCACGACTTTTGCCGACAAACTCACTCACAAGGGTTGAATCAATATGCAGAGCATCTTGAGTGGGAAGAAAAAACTTTTGTTCCTGTTTGAGTAGAGAGTTGATTTTTTCTTTGTGATCGTGGGCAAAAACGCCTTGCACTTGGTTTAGGATTTCTTTTCCTTTGGTGGCGACGCCGCAACCTGTAAAGTAGAGTTTTTTGCCTGTTTTTTGCCAGCGATTGAGGTATTGTCTTACTCCTGTATCTGCTCCATTGGTTACTGTGCAAGAATTGATGATGATGATCTCTGCTTCTTCCTCATTTTGTGCCAAAACATAATCTTTAAGATTCTCAATCATCACCTGTGTATCAAAGAGATTTGTGCGACAGCCAAAGGTTTTAAAGAATACTTTTGGTTTCACTTTTTTCCTCGTGTGTGAATCTTTCCCAAACCCCATCACTCCCAGTATTGACAATTTTTGTTGTGGGATAGGAGATTTTGATGTCCTGCTCTTTTGCCAAAAGCTCAACAATCTCGCTTGAGATATTGCTTCGCAGGTTGAGTGTCGTGAAAGCATTGCTTTGATACCATACAGAGATTCTCATCCCATTTGGTTCAATTGTGTTGAACACTCTTGGTTCAGGACTAATGCGTTTGAGAGAGTAGCGTTCCTTAAGGCGGAGCATTCTTTTTTTGGCAATTTCTGTGTGGGATTTGGAATATTTGCGTGCAACTTCTGTAGCGATTTCTACAGCCTTTTTGAAATTGCTATCAAAGGTAACGGTGAAGTCGATCCCATCCCAAATTGTTGTCATTCCTGCATGAGTGTAGTTAGAGATCACAGTATTGAAGATGAAGTTGTTGGGGATGAAGATGATGCGCCCAGCTCGACGCGTTTCAAGATAGGTATTTAGTGTTACATCTTCTAAAAGTGTGATTCTTGTCATTGAAATATCCAAAATATCACCGATGTAGGTTGTGTTATCTTTATGAATCCTGATGCGATCGCCTACATGTAGTCCTCCCCCAATTACGATGACAAACCAGCCCAAAACACTCATAAACAAATCGCGCATTGCAAAAGCAAGACCGGCTGAGACAAATCCTAAGAAGGTGACAAGGTAAGTAATATTGTTGAGATAACTTAATAGGAGAATAAGAGCAATGATTGTGATGTTGGAAAAATTGATGATTTTATTTGCGATATATAGGCGTTCGTGATCGAAATATTTACGCATCGCAATCTTAATCGCAAAAGAAATCAAAAAGACGATGAGACAGAGAATACCAATATAAATGGTTTTGAATGTTTGTTTTTGAATCTGATTACTCAAATTAAGATCAATCTCTGAAACTTTTCTCCCATAAACTTCAATTGAGGTTTCTAAGATGCTTTGTGCGGATTGGAGCTCAAGGATAATGCTTTGAAGCTTTTGGAGTTTTTCTAGGATGCTGTATCGAATTTCTTTATCGTGTTTTTGATTTTTAAGCAATTGAGTGAGAAGATCCTTTTTTTGATCAAGTAGCTCAACAGTTGCCTTAAGAGTTTTTTGATTGTTTTGGAGAGTTTTTTGCTGTGTTTTGATTTGTTTGAGGAAGTTAATCCCTGTAAAAATCACAAATGGGTTTGAAACCACTGGAATATCACTGATTTCTTTAATTTCTGTGAGTTCGCGGTATGGATTACCCCCATAATCAGAGAAGAAGTCTTTTTGTCTTTGTAGAGTTTCTAAACGATTGGAGAGGATTTGGATTTTTTCAGTGTTTTTTTCAGTGGATTTTGTGCGTTTGAGCTGCCATTCTATAGTTTTGATCTGATTGATGATGGAGTTGTATTTTGCATAGCTATTGAAGCGGCGAATCCATGGGTTTTCATTGTCATCTAAAATTTTTTCTACAGATTCAAGTTCTTTGATGATGGTATCTTGCTCTTCTATAGAGTTGGCGGGTTTTTCTACTTTTTTTTCACTTGCTATACATAGACTTAGACAACACAATAAGACAAGGATGATTTTTTTCATTTTGAAAACTCTCTTAGTGTTTTAAAAATTTCATCTTTTGAGGGAAAGTAAAAATCAAAAGAGCCAATTTCTTTTGGAAGTATAAATTTTATTTGTTTGTTTTGAGCCTTTTTGTCCAAAAAAAGAGAATGAAAAAAAGAATCGATGTTTTTGATTGTATAAGAGGTGGGTAGATT
>CAUWEE010000195.1:0-2549 GCA_963557095.1 uncultured Helicobacter sp.
GCTTCCCAAGATCTTGGCAACAGATTTGTATAGCTTGGCTTCTTTGTTTTTGAGGATTTCAAGCACGACAAAATTGACATAGTCATTTAAAATCTCTGCAAAGATTTTTTGACACATTGCAATAGAGCAAGGGTTTGCTTTTTGCAAAAGTGAAGAGCAAAAGAGTAATAAAAATCCCAAATGATCTTCAGGCTCGATAAATCGCTCATCTCTTCGAAATTCACTCTCTAAAATAAGATCGCGAATCTTGAGACATTTTTCTCCAAACTCCCAGCCTTCATCATAGTAGCTTGCTGTGAGATTGATGGCCTTATGGGTGAAATTATCGATAAAAAGGCGATCAAATTCTTGATCTAAGCGTTCATAACCATAGGTTTCAAGTTCTTGCAAAAGGATTTGCGCATCTTTTTGGCTTTGATCATTGAGAGCATTGGCAAAGATTTGATCAAGGATGTTAATTGCAAGATCTTGATGGTCGTGTAGGCCTTGATAGCTAAAGAAAATCCCCAAAACACTATAATAAAGTGATCGTGCCTTATTGATTTGAAAATCTTTTTGTTGAGACTGGGGATTGGCTGCGTTCATTTTATTCTCCAAACATCAATTTGACTTTGCAATCTGCACAGCATTCAAGGGTTTTAAGCTTGATTGGATCATTGGCAAAGTGTGATCCCATAAGATTCTTGATTTTTTGGATACTTTTTGTGGTGGCAAAGGGTTTTCCGCATTCTTTGCAGCCAAAGAGCGTATCTTTTGCCATTGTTTTGTAGCTAAAGTAGCTTTGGGTGAGCTGAATGCCATTGAGTTCTAAGGAGATAGCATTTTCTGGACAACTAGGGAGGCAATATCCACAGGTGGTGCAGAGGCTAGGATTGTATTGTAAGGAGAGATCTTTGCTGTTGGCAATGAGGCTATCGACATTGCAAGCTCCTACACAGCTATTGCATAGAGTGCATTTGTTTTCATCGATTTGAATTTCTCCATAGCGAATGAGTTCCCCACTCTCCCCACTTTTTACTCTGCCAAAATCCTCATCTTTGATCATATGCATAAGTCTTTCTGCAAGATGTTTCCGTCTTGCTTCTTTTGGGCTTGGGGTATAGGAATAGTGTGGAAGAGGGGAGGGGAGATTCCAAAGGGTTTGGAGTGTTTTTGTGTCCTGTGCGACAAAAATTGCATCTTTTCCTAATATGGCCTGGTAAATGTCATTGATGAGCTTGATTGCTTCAAAACTTGGGCGGGAAATCACAGGGGAGTAGAAGATCATTGAGTGGTTGCTTTCTTGCACCATAGAGAGAAAATGGACTTCAGAGAGAAATTTCTCGCGTGGGATGATGAGTGGAGAAATATGAGGAGGCAAAGCAAGCTCTTGTAGGGAGTAGAGGAAATTTTCAGGGATAAGCAAGATCTTTGTATTTTTATAGTGCCGCAGACTCTCAATCATCGTGTCTATATCAAATGGAGCAAAATCAAGTGCCCCTGTTGGACAGGTGGCAATACAGCCTCCACAGCCCATGCAGTCAATTTGTGAGAAACTAAGCTCCATTAAAGTATCGTCTTTGCTTACGCCAAAGCTTGGGCAAACATTGACGCATTTATGGCAAAAACCTTCTCCATTTTTATCAGGTCGTCTTTGGTGATATTGACAGAGGGAGGGGGTATAGAGAGTCGTAGTTTTATAAGTATAGATCCCAAGCCTTGAGTTTAGGAGTGTAATCACTTCTTGTGCATTCTCAAAATCACTGATGCTTAGGATGCCTAGGAATTTTGGAAGAGTTTCATCTTGAACAAAAAGCACAGCTTGAGCAAAAAGTATTTCACTCCCATCCTTCATGGTTGCAGTAAAAGCTCCAATTTGACCACTAATATGGGAAATATCCTCAGCTCTGCTTGTAGTAATTTCAAAGTGACTGCCTGCTTGTCTTTCAAAATCTTGGAGTAAGGAAGAGTTGGTATTGACAATCAGCAGAAGAGAAGAATTGACCTGCACTTCATACTCTTTGAATGGGGCATGATCATAAATGCTGAGGCGAGTTTGAAAGAAGCGATCGATGTTTTCAAGCTTGATTTCATCTTCTGCTTGAGAAATCTTGAGATACCAATCAATTTCTGGTGCATAAATATCACAATTTTGTTTTTTGTTTGAAATGATTGCTTGAGGGGGATTGGAATCTTGACTAAAGGTAATATGAGAAAATTGGCTTTGTAGCTCAGAAGAAAAGGGATATGGGGAATTCAAACACAACATTTTGTCCGCCTAAAATTCATCTTAAGAAATTTCCGCAAGCCTTTAATCAGTCCTCATTTTTGTTTAGCTTAAGTTAAAGAGCGAGATAAAATTATAGCTTAAGACTCTGTTAAAAAATTGAGGCAAAGTTTTGGAGTTTGTTAATACTTTGAACTTAAAAGTTGTTATGCAGCGCCTAAGCTGCTGCAAAAGTCCAAACACCTTTGGCACTTTTCTACTCAATCACTACTCCTCTAAAATGGGTCTTAGAGAGCAAGGATTTAGACTAGATTCTTCTCTCCATTGAAAATAGAAATTTAAA
>CAUWEE010000196.1:0-2499 GCA_963557095.1 uncultured Helicobacter sp.
AGCTAAAATTGACATTTTTAGGTTTTTTCTATCGGCTTTCATTTGGCAATCCTAGATTAAATTTGGTGATTATAGCGATTTTTGCATTGTAGATTTGTTTTGGAAGAAATAAAAAATTCATCAAAAAGCGAACAAAAATTCCAAATTAGGGATGTTGATCTGTGAAAACTCCGTAGTTCATCAATTTTTCATATCGCTTGGATAAAAAATCTTTTTGATTTTGCAAGATTTGAAGAGAATCTAAAAAATATTTTTTAATTGCCATGGCCGCAGATTTTTTGTCTCGATGAGCTCCAGATAAAGGTTCTTCTATAATGTCATCGATTAGATTATAGTGTTTTAAATCTTGAGAAGTAATTTTCATTGCTTTCATTGCTGCTTCAATTTTGTTTGGATCATTCCATAGGATTGCTGAACATCCTTCAGGAGAGATGACGCTAAAAACTGCATAGCTCATCATTGCTAGTCGATCTGCAACAGCGATAGCAAGAGCTCCTCCACTTCCGCCTTCTCCAATGATGATAGATATGGTTGGAACTTTGAGATTAGCGAATTCTTGCAAGTTTTTTGCAATTGCTTCACTCTGTCCTCTCTCTTCAGCCCCAATTCCTGGATAAGCACCTGCAGTATCAACTAGCATCAAAATAGGAATATTGAATTTTTCAGCTAGTTTTGCTGCTCTTAAGGCTTTGCGATAACCTTCTGGGTTTGGCATTCCGAAATTTCTTTCGAGTTTATTTTTTGTTCCTCTTCCTTTTTCTTCAGCAATAAGCATAGTCTTTTGTCCGTCAATATGACCCAAAAAACAAACAATTGCTTTATCATCTGCAAAATGACGATCTCCATGGATCTCACATTTTTGATCCAAGATAAGATTGATATAATCCATTGCATATGGACGATCAGGGTGTCGAGCGATTTGGATTTTTTGATAATCACTAAGGTGAGTAAAAACTTTTTGTGTTTCTTTTTGAAGTGTTTTCTCTAAAATCTCTTGAGCATGAAAATCACCTCGAATTTTAGAAGATTCAATTTCCTCTTGAATATTCTTTAATTTTTCTTCAAAGTCTAAATAAACTGCCATATTTAGAGCTTTTTAAAGATTACTACCCCATTTGTTCCGCCAAAACCAAATGAGTTGCTCATAGAAACTTGAATATTCTTTTCTCGTGCGATATTGGGGACATAATCTAGATCGCAATCAGGATCAGGATTTTCTTGATTGATCGTTGGAGGAATAATACTATTTTCCATAGCCATGATAGAAATTACAGCTTCAATTGCGCCAGCAGCTCCTAAACAATGTCCAATTTGTCCTTTGGTAGAGCTTACCATTGGCACATTTTCTTTTCCTCCAAAAATCTTCTTCAAAGCCATGGTTTCAAATAAGTCGTTGTAATAAGTGCTCGTTCCATGGGCATTAATATAGTCAATCTTTGCATTTGCCATATTAAGAGCGCTTTTCATAGCGCGATAGGCTCCATCACCACCTGGAGCTGGAGTTGTGATATGGTTGGCATCACCACTTTCCCCAATTCCAATAATTTCAGCATAAATTTTTGCCCCCCGTTTTTTTGCACTTTCGTATTCTTCTAAGATTAAAGCTCCAGCACCTTCGCCCATTACAAAACCATTGCGATCTTTGTCAAATGGACGACTTGCTTTTTGTGGTTCATCATTACGATCCCCTAGAGCTTTCATCGCTGCAAATCCTCCAATTCCTACAGGACAAATCGAAGATTCTGAACCTACAACAAGCATTTGATTTGCTCCGCCTATCATAATTGTTTTTGTGGCTTCAATGATTGCATGAGTTCCTGCTGCGCAAGCTGTTACGCTCGAAAGATTTGGACCCTTGAGACCAAATTCAATAGAGGTAAATCCTCCCAACATATTCACAAGGGCTGAAGGAATAAAAAAAGGTGTAATGCGTCGAGGTCCTTTTGTGTGGCAAGTGACGGAATTGACTTCAATATTGTAAAGTCCTCCAATTCCTGCTGCAGAGCTTACTCCAAATTTTTCACTTATTTCTTCACTGCATTTTCCCTCATTTGTTAGCAATCCACTATCAAGCATCGCCTCTTTTGAGGCCTTGAGTCCAATTTGAATAAAACGCGCAGCTTTCTTGACTTCCTTGGGCTCCATAACTTCTTCAGGATTAAAATTGAGAATCTCTCCTGCAATTTGCACAGGAAATTCACTCACATCAAATGAAGTAATTCTTTTAATCCCACATTTTCCTTCGGCAATGGATTTAAAAGAATCTTCTTTATTTAATCCCAAAGAATTAATCATCCCAAGTCCAGTTACAACAACACGACGCATTTTTACTCCTTGAATTTTCCCCCATGTAGAGGGAATAAAGTTTATTTTTTTTCTTCAATATAACTTACAACATCACCCACAGTTGTCATTTTTTCAGCAACTTCATCATGAATTTCTACCCCTAGTTTTTCCTATAATGCCATGACTAGTTCAACAACATCCAAAGAGTCTGCA
>CAUWEE010000197.1:0-2473 GCA_963557095.1 uncultured Helicobacter sp.
GGGGGGGGGGTATTTATTGTATTTGCATTAGTTGGCTTGGGTTTTTGGCTTTATGAATTTTTGCTGATGTTTGGCGGAGGATATTCTTGTCAATATCGCAATAGCCTATCTTTTATCTCACCATTGCGTCAGGCCTGTAATTTGAGCTTGGCAGTAGGAGAGGGTCAGCGTGCTAAGCATTTTTTGGAAGAATCAATGAGGCATTTCAAAGAAAATTCCAAAGATTTAAAGCTTGTTGCGGCTAATGATATTCAAAACATTGTCTTGATTTTAGGAGAATCTTTGCAGAGAGGGCATATGCAGGTTTATGGATATTCAAAGCCAACAAATCCCCAAATAATGAGTCTTGCAAAGAGTAAAAATCTTTTGCGCTTTGATAATGTGATCTCCTCGCATGCCCAAACAACTCTTTCTTTGAGAAAGGTTTTGACTTTTCTAAACTATGAGAATGAAGACAAAATCGATGAAGTTTATTTGAAGGGCAATTTGATCTCATTGTTTAATGCTGCAAATTATAAAACCTACTGGATCTCTAATCAGCTCAATGAGTTGCATGCAGGGATTATTGGGATCATTGCTTCATCAAGTTTGAAATATTATTTTCCTTCACAATATAAGCAATATTTTGATGATGTTTTTTATGATGAGGTTTTGTTTCCATATCTTGAGCAATCTCTTCTTGCAAATAAGCAATCTAGGAAAATGTTTGTTGTGCATTTGATGGGCAATCATGCTTCTTATGGTAACCGCTATCCTCGAAGCTATAGGTATTTTGATGATTCAATTTTTGGAGGCTATCAAAGGACGATAGCTAGATATGATAATGCGACTTTGTATAATGATTTTATTGTCAGTGAGATTTTAAATCGGTTTTCAAAGACTGATTCGCTTGTGATTTATATTTCAGATCATGGAGAAGAGCTCTATGAACAAGGGAGCTTTGTTGGGCATTCTGATGATCGGATTAGCCGTTTTATGGTTGAAGTTCCAATGCTTGTCTATGCCTCTGATCTTTTTATACAAAAGCATCCCAAAATCTATCAGAAGTTGCGCTCATCGCTAAACAAGCCTTATATGACGGATGATTTAATCCATACTCTTTTGGATTTGGCAGGGATTGATGCTAGAGATTTTGATCCAAAGAGAAGTTTGATCAATGAAAAATTTGATGCAAGTAGAGCAAGGATTGTGGGTGGAAGAGCGGGGAGGGATTATGATAGGGAATTGAAATGATGCTAGTTGCGTTGAGATAGAGTTGGCTTGAACTTAGGTGGCGCAAATAAGCTCTTATGTTGTCTTTATTTGAGATAATTAGCTTCTTAATTAATGTAGCTAGCAAAAGGAGAGAAAATGAAGTGTCCGCTTTGTGTTGAAGTTGATTTATTGATGAGTGAGCGCAGTGGGGTTGAGATTGATTATTGTCCAAAGTGTCGGGGTGTATGGCTTGATCGTGGAGAGCTTGATAAGATTTTGGCAAACTCTAAGCAAGTGGTTTCACAGAGTGAGAATTCTTATGAGAGGGCTTATGATCGTGGGGGTGAGAAGCATTATTCAAAGATTATGCATAGGCCAAAGAAAAAAGAATCCTTTTTAAGTGAGCTTTTTGATTTTTAAGCTTGGAAACTGAATTTTCTTAAAAAGGGGGATGGGCTTGGAGAAAGGTTCTAATAGGGACTTAGGAAGCTAAAACTTGTTGCAAATTTAGCTTGGGCTTTTTTCCAAGGTTTTTAAGAATTCTTCTAGATTAAATTTCTTTCGATGATTTTCTGTGAAGATATGAATCATAATATCCCCCAAATCTGCAATGATCCAATCCTCGCTCTCTTCCTCTGTGCCATAAAAAATCTCTCCCTTGGCTTTAAGCTCGGTTTTAAGAGTATCAAGCAGGGCGTAAGAATGTTTGCCTACAAGGGCTGTGACGATGATGACAAAATCTGTAATGTAGTCCTTGCCTCTTAAATCAAAGAGCTCAATGTCTTCGCCTTTTTTGTCTTCAAGCAATTTTGTAATGATTTGAATACGATTTTTTTCTAGCATCGGAATTCCTAGGGTTTTGAGATATGGGATTTTATCTTAAGGCTTGTAGAAATGGGGGTAAAAATTCCTTTTGCTCGCCATTTCGAATTTGTGTAGAGGAAACAGGAATATGAAGAGGGAGGCTGCGATAGGATTTGAGTGGCGTATAAGATTCTCTTTCCAAAAAGACAAATTCTACAAGCTCATTAAGTAGAGCAAACTCATCCCAAGTATGCAAATCTTTTGCATTGTCTGCTCCAAGGAGAAAATAGATTTTTGAGATGTTATAGCTTTTGCGCAGGTATTGAATCGTTGTGATTGTTGGGGTGGGTGTTTGGCGTTTGATCTCAAAGAGACAGAGTTTTACTCTTTTGTCTTTTATGTTTTGTTGCATAGAGCGTTTGATCCATTTGATGCGTTGCTGTGGGTTGTATTTGATTTGAGACTTAAATGGATT
>CAUWEE010000198.1:0-2443 GCA_963557095.1 uncultured Helicobacter sp.
AAAAAATCAAAAGATTGCAGAGAAGTTGCAGGAAGAAATGGTAAAAATGAGAAAAAAGGCTAAAGTCAAAATCGAAGAAATCAAATAGGCGGAATATTGGTATGCTGGTTTCAGGAAATGATATTTTGCTTAAAGCCCATAATGAGGCTTATGGAGTAGGGGCGTTTAATTTTGTTAATTTTGAAATGCTCAAAAGCATTTTTGAATCGGCAGATGAGAGTTCTTCTCCTTTGATTATTCAAGCAAGTGAGGGGGCGATCAAATATATGGGGATTGAAAATGTGGTAGGAATGGCAAAGCTCTTTGCCCAACAATATCCCCATATTCCAGTAGCTTTACACTTGGATCATGGGACAAGCTTTGAGAGCTGTAAGACTGCTATTGAAGCTGGTTTTACTTCTGTGATGATTGATGCCTCTCATCATAACTTTGAAGAAAATCTTGCAATCACAAAAAAAGTTGTTGATTTTGCGCATTCAAGAGGAGTGAGTGTAGAAGCTGAACTTGGAAGATTGATGGGGATTGAAGACAATATTTCTGTTGATGAAAAAGATGCAACACTTGTCAATCCCAAAGAAGCAGAAGAGTTTGTCAGAGAGAGTGGTGTAGATTTCCTAGCTCCTGCAATTGGAACGAGCCATGGAGCGTTTAAATTCAAAGGTGAGCCAAAGCTTGATTTTGATCGTTTGCTTGAAGTCAAAAGACTGACCAAAATTCCTCTAGTTCTTCATGGAGCAAGTGCAATTCCTCAAGAAGTGAGCGAATCTTTTTTGCAAAGTGGAGGAGATTTGAAGGGAAGCAAGGGGGTTCCATTTGAATTTTTGGTCAAAGCAGTTCAAGGGGGAATCAATAAAATCAATACAGATACAGATTTAAGGATTGCATTTATTGCAGAGGTGAGAAAGGTTGCAAATGTCAACAATTCAGAGTTTGATTTGCGTAAATTTTTCTCTCCAGCAATGCAGGCTGTCAAGCAAGTCATCAAAGAAAGAATGAAACTTCTTGGAAGTGCAAACAAAATTTAAAATTAAAGGAAAACAATGGCAATTGGGATGAGTGAGCTCAAAAAAGGCTTAAAAATTGAAATTGATGGGATTCCATATAGGATCACAGAATATCAGCATGTCAAACCAGGAAAAGGTGCGGCATTTGTTCGAGCCAAAATCAAGTCATTTCTTGATGGAAAGGTAATTGAAAAGACTTTTCATGCGGGCGATAAGTGTGAAGAGCCAAATTTGCAAGAAAAAAGTATGCAATACCTCTACCATGATGGAGAGAATTTCCAATTTATGGATACGGCTACTTATGAGCAAATTGCGCTCACTGATGATCAGGTAGGAGATGTTGCAAAGTGGATGATTGATGGAATGAGCGTGCAAATCCTTTTTCATAACAATAAGGCAATCTCTGTAGATGTTCCTCAAGTCGTGGAGCTTAAAATCACAGAGACTGCTCCAAATTTCAAAGGAGATACTTCAAGTGGTGGGAAAAAACCAGCAACTCTTGAAAGCGGTGCAGTAGTTCAAATCCCCTTTCATGTCCTTGAGGGAGAAATCATTCGCGTCAATACCGAAACAGGGGAATATGTCGAAAAAGTCAAATAATGAAAAAGATTCTAATCCCTATTGCTCAAGGCTTTGAAGAAATTGAGCTTGTGAGTATCGTAGATATCTTGCGCCGAGCGGGGATAGAAACTATTCTAGCAAGCGTTTTTGTAGATTCTCTTCTCCAAGAGGGGGCACACAAGATTATCATCAAAGCCGATGAGAGTCTAGAAGATATTGAGACTTCTTATTTTGATGGTATTGTCCTTGCTGGAGGGATGCAAGGAGTGATGAATATGCGAGCTTCAGAAGTCCTTCTCTCTATCCTTAGAAATTTTCACAAAGATCAAAAGCTCATTGCCGCGATTTGTGCTGCTCCTTTGATCCTAGATGATCTTTCTCTTTTGAGCGATGATTTTTGCTGTTACCCAGGTTGTGAAGCAATGATGAAAAATACTCAAGCAAAGCGATTAGAACTTCCTTGTCATACTTCTGATTCTATGATCACAGGCACAGGTCCAGCCTTTGCACTAGATTTTGCGATTGAAATCCTTCGAGTTATGCTTGGTGAAGAAGCCAAAGAAAAAATTCAAGATGAGCTTTTGCTCAATATAAGGAGAATGTAGTGGTGACCCCCCCCCCCACAGTAGCTTTATTATAAATGTTTTTCAGAGGGTCTTCCAATGATGGAAGTATTAAAAACTCTCCCCCGATTTTTTATAGAAACCCTTAAAGGGATGCGCAAGCTTGCCATTTATCAAGAAAGTCGATTCTTAGAAGAACGCCATCGACAAATTTATTTTTCTCAATACAAGTTTGAAGAATCTATTCTCCCTCATAAAATCTGTAAAACCGCCTTTGAAATCAAAGTGAGTTTGCAAATGAAATCAAAGTGAGAT
>CAUWEE010000199.1:0-2418 GCA_963557095.1 uncultured Helicobacter sp.
AATACAGCAACAAAACCACAACGATTCAAAGAATATACCTTGCCAAATCAACATTTTCAACCAAATGCGCAAGCTTCTCTCGCACAAACTCTGCGCTAATGCTAATTGTTTCGCCTTGGTGTTCGTGAGCATTGTAGCTGACTTCTTCTAGGACTTTTTCAATCGTTGTGTGTAAGCGTCTTGCGCCAATGTCCTCTGTTTTTTGATTGGCATTAATAGAGAGCTTGGCAAGCTCCTCAATTGCCTCTTGTTCAAATACGAGATTTACCCCCTCAACTTTGAGCAGTTCTTGGTATTGCTTGAGAATTGAGTTTTTTGTTTTTGTAAGAATCTGCACCATTGCCTCTTCTGTGAGGCTAGAGAGCTCCACTCTTAGAGGAAAACGCCCTTGAAGTTCAGGAATAAGATCGCTAGGCTTGCTCAAGTGAAAAGCTCCAGCTGCAATAAAAAGAATATGATCAGTTTTGATTGTGCCAAATTTTGTCTGCACACTGCTCCCTTCTACAATAGGCAATAGATCTCTTTGCACCCCCTCTTTGCTAGGATCGCTGCGACTAGAATCCTTGTTTCCCACAGCGATCTTGTCAATCTCATCAATAAAAATAATTCCACCATTTTCTGCCCTTGCAATTGCTTCGCTTTTGATCGTATCTTGATCTAAGCTGTTTTCAATTGCCTCATTTCTAAGCAATTCTTTTGCTTCTTTGACACTGACTTCTTTTTTGACACTTTGATTTGGTGCGATGATTTTGACAATTGATTCTTGAGCTTTCATAATCTCTGGGGGGAAACCTAGATCACCTAGATCGCTTTTTTTTGTGATTTCAAGTTCGATTTTTAGCTCATCAACTTCTCCCTTGATCACTTTTTGTTTCATACTTGCAAAGCTTAGATCGTAGTCGCTTTTTTTCTCTTGTGTTGCTCCACTTAGAAGAGGGGGGAGAAGCTTTTTTGTGATTTTTGTCGCGATATAATCTTCAATCTTTTGTTCATTTTTTTCTTGATGCTCTTTTTGCACGAGATTAAAAGAAATATTGACAAGATCTCTTATCATCGATTCTACATCGCGTCCAACAAACCCAACTTCTGTATATTTGCTCGCCTCTACTTTGACAAAAGGAAGATTGAGCATTTTTGCCATACGCCTTGCAATTTCAGTTTTCCCTACGCCAGTAGAGCCAATCATTAAGATATTTTTGGGTGTGATTTCTTCTTGTATTTCTTTGGGAAGTAAAAGGCGTCGATAGCGATTGCGCAAAGCTAAAGCAATGGTTTTTTTGGCCTCATTTTGTCCGATGATGTATTCATTGAGATATTCCACAATTTGTGGAGGGGTAAGTGATTGAATTTCCATTTAGTTGAGCTCCAAAATTTTAATATTTGTGTTTGTATAGATGCAAAGTTCTCCAGCGATCTGCAAAGATTGCTCAACGAGTTCTTTTGGATGCATAGAAGCAAAGCGATCAAGAGCTCTAGCTGAGCTTAAGGCATAGTTTCCACCGCTTCCAATCGCTGCAAGTTTGCCATCTTCTGGTTCGACTACATCTCCTGTCCCACTAAGAATATAGATCTTTTCCTTATTCAAAACAATCATCATCGCTTCTAAGCGTCTTAGATACTTGTCCTTTCTCCACTCTTTGCTAAAGTCAATGATGCTTTTAAATAGATCACCTTTTTTGCCCTCCAAGATTCGTTCAAACATATCAAAGAGTTGAAAGGCATCGGCGGTGCTTCCAGCAAATCCACTTAAAACTTCTCCATGATAGAGAGTTCGAATCTTTGTTGCATTACCTTTCAAAATGCAATTTCCAAAAGTAACCTGCCCATCTCCCCCAATCACAGCATATCTTTTGCCCTCATATTCTCCACAATAGCCCAAAATCGTTGTTGCTTCAAACATTTTGAGCCTCAACAATTAAAGAAAAATCAGCATGAATCCCATTTCCAAGATTGGCAGAGAGCTTGTATTCTCCAAGATGCTTGATTTGATCATGAAGTTCGATGTGTTTTTTATCTACTTCTAGATGATATTCCTGCTGAAGAGCAAGGGAGATCTCTTCTTTTGTGATCGCGCCAAATAGCGTCCCATTTTCTCCGCTTTTTTTATAGATTTTAAGCGTAATTTCTTGTAGTTTCTTGGCAAGTGCTTCTCGCTGGACCTTTTCTAATGCAAGCTTTTCGGCCTCATTTCTTTGCTCTGCCTTATAGCGATTGATAACTTCATTTGTTGCAAGTTTTGCTTTGCCCTTAGCGATGAGGAAATTTTGTCCATATCCATCTTTGACTTCTACGATTTCCCCCTTTTTTCCTAGAGATCTAATCTCTTCGAGCAATAAAACTTTCATTTCTAATCCTTCCTAAATAGATTTAATGATGAAAATATTCTATCAAAGAACTTGAAAAAGCTGATGAATGAAG
>CAUWEE010000200.1:0-2417 GCA_963557095.1 uncultured Helicobacter sp.
GTGCGTCAATTACGGATTTTTGTGATGGTTACATTGCAAGATATTATGGGGTGCAAAGTCATTTTGGAGAAGTTTTTGATCCATTAGCAGATAAGATGCTTGTCTTGGGGGCTTTTATTGCGCTTTTGGTAGTCAAAGTGGTATCTCCTTGGGCAGTTTTTCTTATTTTTAGTCGTGAGTTTTTGATTATGGGATTAAGGGTTGTTGTGGCTCAGAATCGAACAAATGTTTCTGCGGATTGGTTGGGCAAGATTAAGTCCATTTCGCAATATTGGGCGATCGGATGTCTTATTGCTCAAGTTCTACCCTCATTTTGGAATCAATTTTTTCTCTGGTTTGCTGTTGTCTTGACTTTGGTATCAGGCATTAATTATGTCAAGAAGTTTTATTAAGGGCGGCTGATGGGTTTATTTGCTGCTCTGCTTGCTTTGTCTTTTTTGATTTTTTTTCATGAGTTGGGACATTTTCTTGCTGCTCGCTTCTTTGGAGTGAAAGTAGAAGTTTTTAGTATTGGCTTTGGCAAAAAGCTTCTCAAAAAAACTTACAAAGGCACAGAATACGCTATTTCTCTCATCCCTCTTGGAGGTTATGTCAAGATGAAGGGGCAAGATGATAGCGATCCTTTGGCTCAAAATAGTGATTCTGATAGCTATACATCTAAGCGTCCAATTCAGAGAATTGTGATTTTGCTTGCTGGCCCCTTGTTTAATATCCTTTTGGCTTTTTTTGTCTATATCGCACTTGCTTATGGAAAACAGCAAGTGCTATTGCCAACATTGGGTGAGCCTATACAGGGGATGCCTGCACAAAAAGCGGGGCTTTTGGAAGGGGATGAGATCTTGGCTATCGATGCAAAACCTGTAAAAACTTGGTTTGATGCAGCAGAGATGGTTGCAGAAGCAAAAGGCGGGATGGTTTTGCGTATTAAAAGAGGGGAGAGTGTCTTTGAGATTGGGATATTGCCCCAAACAATGGAGCGTCAGAATATATTTGGCGAAAAGGTTTCTACTCCTGTGCTTGGTATTAAGCCCTTAGGAGAAGTTGGAATAGTGCATTATGGATGGTTTGATGCTTTTGTTCTAGGGGCAGAGCAAACCTTAGCAAATGGAATGTTGATCATTCAAGGAGTGCAAAAGCTTTTGAGCGGAGTTGTGCCTACAAGCGATGTAGGGGGTGTCATTTCGATTGTGCAAGTGATGGATAAAGCTCAAGAGAGTGGATGGTTACGCTTTTTGTCTCTTGTAGCTTTGATTTCTATCAATTTGGGGATTTTAAACCTTTTGCCTATCCCTGCTCTTGATGGGGGGCATATTCTGCTTAATCTCTATGAGATGCTAACACGAAAAACCCCAAGCCCCAATGTCTTATACTATCTCACACTCTTTGGATGGATGCTTTTATTGGCCCTTATGGCTTTGGGGCTTTATAATGATATGCACAGAATCTTTGGAGGCTAGAATGGCACAGCATCTACAGGAAGTTATTGCACGCATTGAAAAGGCTCGCATTGCTTATTCTCGTCATCAGATCATTAAGCTTGTTGCAATCTCTAAGTATTGGCAAGAGGAACAGATCTTAGAGCTTTATAAGAGCGGACAGAGAGCCTTTGGAGAGAATAAGGTGCAAGATTTGAAGCACAAAAGTGAGGCTTTGGGGGACTACCCTTTGGAGTGGCATTTTGTCGGATCGATTCAAGAGAATAAGATCAATACTCTCTTAGCCTTGCAGCCTACACTTATCCATTCCATTGATAGCCTAAAAACTGCTCAAGCTTTCCAAAAACGCTTGGAGCGAGAAGGCAAGACTCAAAGAGCACTTTTGCAAATCAACGCCTCAAAAGAGGAGAGCAAAAGTGGAGTAAGTCCAGAGGAAGCGGAGGAGGTCTATCTTGAGATCTTGGAGAGTTGTCCTGCTCTTTTGCTAGAAGGGGTGATGAGCATTGGGGCAAACACACAGGATCAACAAGAAGTCAAGAGGGGTTTTGAGCTCACGCAGAGGATTTATGATGCTCTTCCTGGGGCTAAGATACTTTCAATGGGAATGAGTGGGGATTTTGAATTAGCAATTTCTTGTGGGGCAAATCTTGTGCGAATTGGCTCGGCATTGGTGGGCTAGAATACTGCTGATTAAGCTTTATACAATGGAGTAATCATAATGAAGATTCGGACTTTGGGTGTAGATATTGGAATTGCAAGTATTGGTTGGGCGGTGATTGAGGGTGAGTATGGAGAGCAGGGTTTTGTTAATAAAGAGATCGTTGAGAGTGGAGTGAGAATTTTCACAAAGGCGGAAAACCCAAAGACTAAAGAATCTTTGGCTCTCCCCCGACGCACAGCAAGGAGTGCAAGGCGTCGAAATGCACGCAGGAGAGCAAGAATAAGTCAGATCAAGAACTATCTCTCCAAGGCTTTAGGGTT
>CAUWEE010000201.1:0-2397 GCA_963557095.1 uncultured Helicobacter sp.
TCAATGCTGCAATGAGAGGCGATCTTTCTAGCTCCTCTTCTAGCTCAAAAATCACATCCATTGGGACTTCAAGTATTCAAGCAAGCAAACTTACAATTCAAGGCAGCGAGATTGATGCAAAGAATGGATCTTTAGATCTCATTGGTTTAGATGCTTCTTCTAAGTTTGCTAATCTTACTTTGAATGGAGCAGGACTTAGCGCTTTTGATTCGTCTAAGAATGCTAGAGAAAGCATCAAGCTCTTATCAGGCAAAACAATCACAATGATTGCAAGCTCCCCCTTTGTCTCCCCAGCCAGACCTTTGGGAGGGGCGAGTTTTGGACAGGTTTTGGCAAAGACTGTGGAGTTTGAGGGGGATAGCACAGCTAGCCAAAAACTCATTAATCTCAAGGTGAGCCAAACAGAGGGTTTGAGCGGAGAGGCCCTGTTTTTTGTGAGAGAGGGCGATCAGATCTTGATTGAGACAAGTGAGGGAATCAAGAAAAACTCTAAAAATGCAGCCAAGCAAACAGGAAGCAAAATCACCCTTGAAGATATCTCTCTTGATACAGGTGGTTATCGCTCCTTGAGGATGACGCCTAAACTCATTGAAAATGAGACAAAGGATCAGGTTTTAAGTCTTGTCTTGGGCGTGAGCGTGAAGCAGACAAACATCCTTGAGCTTGCCGAGAGTATTGAATCTAAAAAGAAGCGTGAAGAGATGTTTTCTGTGCTTAAAGAGGGGCGTTTGGAAGAGATTGCAGATTCTATTCTTTTAAGTCAGAGCAATCCTTTGAAAGTTGGGCTTGCTGAAAACACGATTAGAGGAGATGTCTCCCTTGTCTCTGAAGTCTTGTATTATTTGCAAGATGGTATTGGCACTCTTGCACAAATGGCGCAGACGCATTACAAGCTTTATGAGCAAATCTCAATGCTTAGCTTAGGAACTTTGCAAAATCGCCTTTCAAGACTAGGCAACCCCCACAGCTTCCAAGAAGAGATTGCTCAACTTTTGCAAAACCTATCAAAGAATACTTATGCAAGCAGTGAGGATGAAGTTCTTCTTGATGAATTGCCTTCCACTATGGACAAAGGAGGGCTTTGGGCGGCTTATTCTGGAGCAAATCGAAGCGGGAAAGATATTAGCGCCAATGTTAGTGGATTAAGTGCTGGTTATGATGTGATCTTTGATGGGAAGATTCTCTTTGGAGGCTTTGTGAGCTATCTCTATGGGGCTTACAAAGAGAAGTTTTTGCGCGAGCAATCTCATAATATTCATTTTGGACTTTACTCAAGGATGGCATTTAGAGGAAATGAGATTGACTGGAGCTTGAGCCAAATGATTGGCATCAATGCTGGCACGCTCAATCTTGGCACGAATGTTTTGGCAGGGATAAGCAGTGGAGAGCTAAAAAAATACAATTTTTATGCCACTGATTTGCAACTGCGCTATGGCTATAGCTTTGCTTTGGGTGAAGAGGATGATCCTTACTATCTCAAGCCTTTTGTAGGGCTAAAGGGAGCTTTTCTTTTTAATAAAGACTTGCAAACACAAGCTAGTCTTGCAATCAAAGCTAGTGGGATGAAGGACTTTTTCCTTGATATAAGCGCTGGACTTGAACTTAGAAAATATCTCAATCCTCAAAGTTATTTCTTTGTGATGCCTCTTGTTGAAGCAGGGGTTTTTGAGACAAAAAACGAGGTTCAAGCTGGTTTTGTAGAATCTACCCCCTTATCTTATGAGTTTGAGAAATATGATGGAGTAAATGTCGGTCTTTATGCAGGAGGAGAGGGAAGCGTGGCAAAAAATCTAATGCTTATAGGAAATGTGGGAGTGAAGATGGGAGTGAAAAATGTCAATGTCCTAACAAGCTGGAATCTAGGTTTGAAGTATAAGTTTTAGGAAAGATGAAGATGAGGAAAAGTTGCATATCATTGGTTTTGAGTGGGGCACTTGCTAGCCTAGCCGCTCTAGAGGCTTCAGCAAGCGATACGATTATCGCAAACTTTGCAGATAAAAATGGAAGCGAGAGCAATAAGGGAACTTATGACAGTGCCACAAAAAATGGAGGTTCAAGGACAAATGCAACTTATGGCACGGATTGGACTGGTTCAGATAGCTTTATCCGTGTCCAAAGCTCAAATCTTACTTTTAGCTTTGGCAAAAATGGCACTTCATCCCAAGCGCAGTCCTTCAACTCCTCGACTTATTCCAAACTTCTTTTCAAAGATGGCTTTGCTTTCCAAAATAGCAGCTCTTATGGGGTAAAACAGCAGAGGAAACTCACCATTACTTGGGGAAATGATGCTAAAGCATCAAATGCGACTTTGATCTTTGGTCAAAATGGCAATCCCAACTCTTATCTTATGATTGATGAAAATCTTGAAGTGAGCCTGAGCAAATTCGCAAATGTCGA
>CAUWEE010000202.1:0-2365 GCA_963557095.1 uncultured Helicobacter sp.
ACTTTATCTCAAAAATCCAAACCTAGTCTGCACCCAAAATCAACAAGACATTAGCTCAGTCCATGGAAAGCCAAGTATCACGGATTTCACAAGCAAAGAAACTCAAGCTTTGATAGAGAATCCTTACTCTGGATCTATGGATCAAAACAAACAAAGCTAAACCTCTTCCACACGGACAATGAGACTTAAAGGCAAATTAAAAAACTCAATGAGCTCCCTTTCTTTCTCCCTCTGCTCTCCTCTATCACATTCATGATCAAAACCCAATAAATGCAAAAGCCCATGAATAAAAAGCAGGGTCGCCTCTTCTTCCAAAGAATGGCCATACTCACTAGCCTTTTGAGAAATCAGTCTTGCACTAAGAACAATACTCCCTAATGGCAAGCCATCCACCACAGCCTCACAAGGAAAAGAAAGTACATCTGTAAGACCCTCTTTCCCCCTAGCACTAAAATTGAGTTCTATCATCTCTTGATCCTCTAAGATATAAACCTCCACCTCTCTATCAATATCTAAATACTTCAAAAACCTCTCCAACTTAAGATCTTGAAGCTTCAAACTGCTTTGATTCTCAAAATAGATCACTTGCTTATCCTTGTAAAATACGGCTTTGTAAAATGGATATAATTTTTCTTTCCTAGTCAAAGTCTAGCACAGGAGTTTTCAAATGGTTGATTATGGGATCAATTTTTGGTCAAACAATGATTTCATTATTGAAGATGGAGTTGTTAAGATTGGCTCACAAACCAAACCTGCCCTCATTGACATCGTCAAAGAAATTCGAGATCAAGGCTATCGTGGCCCTTTATTACTGCGTTTCCCCCACCTCATCAAAAACCAAATCGATAAGATTTTTCACTGCTTTGAGCAAAGTATCAAGGAATACAACTACAAAGGAGCTTTTAAAGCCGTATTCCCCCTCAAAGTCAATCAAATGCCCAATTTTGTCCTCCCCCTTGTAGAGCTTAGCCAAGATCGCTGCTATGGACTAGAAGCAGGAAGCAAAGCTGAACTCATCCTAGCAATGGCCTATACCAACAAAAACTCCCCCATTACAGTTAATGGGTTCAAAGACAAAGAAATGATTTCTCTAGGTTTTGTCGCTGCAAATATGGGGCATGAGATCACTTTGACGATTGAAGGACTCAATGAACTTGAAACAATCATTGAAGTAGCCAAAGACTTCAACCCCCCCTACCCCAACATTGGACTAAGGATTAGACTCCATAGCACAGGGATTGGTGTCTGGGCCAAAAGTGGGGGGATCAATTCCAAATTTGGGCTTAATAGCACCGAACTCCTGGAGGCAATCTCCTTACTTGAAAAACACGATTTGCTAAACTACTTCACAATGATTCACTTCCATATCGGAAGCCAAATCAGCGACATCTCTCCTCTAAAAAAGGCGATCCGAGAAGCAGGAAATATCTATGCAGAGCTTCGCAAAATGGGAGCAAAAAACTTAAAATGCGTCAATATTGGCGGGGGACTTGCTGTTGAATACACCCAACACAGCGGGATCAATCACCGCAACTACACCCTGAATGAATTTAGTGGGGATGTCGTCTTTTCTTTACGCGAGATTGTGAAGAACAAAAAAGAACCCGAACCCGATATCTACATCGAATCGGGTCGATTTATCGCTGCCTCACACGCTGTGCTGATCGCCCCTGTGCTTGAGCTATTCTCTCAAGAATTTGATGAAAAAGCTCTCAAGCTTAAAGAAAAAAATCCTCCACTGATTGAAGAGCTCAACGATCTCTACAAAAGTATCAATGAAAAAAATGCCATCGAGTATCTGCATGATAGTCTTGATCATATGGAATCTTTGCTTACTCTCTTTGATCTTGGCTATATTGATTTGCAAGATCGCAGCAATACTGAAGTGCTCGTGCATCTGCTAATCAAAAAAGTCATCAAAACCTTAAAGCACAAAAACCACAATGAAATCATCCGCATCCAAGAACAGGTGCAAGAGCGCTATCTCCTCAACTGCTCCTTCTTCCAGAGCCTGCCTGATTATTGGGGGCTAGAGCAAAATTTCCCCGTGATGCCCCTTGATCGTCTAAATAAACGCCCAACTCGTAGCGCAAGCCTATGGGATATTACTTGTGATAGCGATGGAGAAATTGCCTTTGATTCAAATAAACCTTTATTTTTACATGATGTAGATGTCACCAAGGAGGACTATTTCTTAGGATTTTTCCTTGTGGGGGCTTATCAAGAAGTGCTAGGAATGCGACACAATCTCTTCACTCACCCCACAGAATTTAGTGTAGTGCTTGATAGTGATTTAAACAAAGGCTATGAGATCACTAATATTTTAGAAGCTCAAACCATCCTAGATGTGCTTGATGATATTGAT
>CAUWEE010000203.1:0-2314 GCA_963557095.1 uncultured Helicobacter sp.
ATTTAATCACATTTCCTCCGTGAGAGTGTCCAATGATGTTTAGGGGTTCTCCTTGGTTTCATCCAACTTGTTTTTTGTAAAGTCCTTGAAATAGCTCTTTTGTGAGCAAAAAAGTTGGAGGATGGCATAGGCAATCCCTTTTTCTTGGAAAGCATAGGCTTTCCCATCCACAAGAAGTCTATCCTCCTCTTGCAAATCCCCAAGCCATATCCCAAGCTCAGCAAAAATCTCTCCTCCATCAAAGATCATAAGCAATGCATGAACAGGCTTATATTTCATATATTGTATTTGTTGCAAAGAAAGGTTGCTCTTTAGAATCTCTTCTATTTTCAGGCGATATTGTGGAGGAGAGTAGGTCTTTTTTATTGCATTTCTTTTCAAAAAAGCTGAATCTGGCGGAATCCTATAATAAACATTGGGACGGCAATAGACTTCAATATGGGCTTCTTCCTTGAGGCTGAGTTTGAGAGCGGATGTGAGCTCATTGCTCAACACAAAACTCGCAGATAAAAGCATAAGAGCTATTTTCAATTTTTGTTGCAATCTCTTGTGAGGATAATCTCTTTTGGGTGTCTCTCTTTTGCTCCATTCTTGCGTTGCGAGGGTATTGCTGTCCTTCTTCCTCTGATTACTTAAGAAAGAGTTTGTTTGTGCAAGGAGAGAAGCGAAGAAACTAGGCATTAAGATTCCTTGATTGAGGGGGATTGGGTATTAAAAATTTTTATCTTTTTAAATCTTCTAATCAGAAAGATAAGAAAAAATATATGAAAAGGTATTGCAAAAAAGATTATCATCCCAAATAATCCAAATGGCTCAATGTGTAATGATTGATATAGGTATTTTATGATTTTTTTTCCATAGCTCACATAGTTTTCTAACCCCACAAGAATTGCAAAATTAAGCAGTATCCATATAAAAATCAAGCAATCGTGAAATAAAAAATATCTGTCAATAAAACCAAGACAGATGGCCAACATATGCAAACATAAGAGCAGTATTGAGAGAGAAATCAGGCAGGTTGAATAAAGCCAATAAGAATTGGTATTGACAAAAAAAGTGAATGTTAGGAATACTAGAAGAGGACAATTACAAACCAAAAAAGTGTGTAATTTTATTTTTGGATCAAAAAATAATTTCTTCATATTGGGATAAAAATAAAAAATCATGGGGGTTAAAAAAATAAAAAGAAAAATAGTCCATTGTGTCATCAATATACTTTTTTGTGGGATTGCATATGAGAAAATCAATGAGAGCAGAGCAATTTTTAAAGGAAAAACTGTTTTAAATTGCCTTCTTTCGATCAGATCATTGAAATACAGCAGAAAAAAGACACAAAAAACAGATAGTCCCAAAATGAAAAGTAGAATCAAAAAAGAATCTTGCATTTATTTTTTCCTCAATATCGGTTCGATATTGTTTTTCCAATTCTGTTTTATATGAATAGTGTGTGGAGATGTATCTTGATCTGTTCCAAGAGATCGATTGCCCTGATTGATTTGTATATTTATTGCGTTCCACATTGTTTGGTTGGCAAAATCTAGTTTAAAAATTCCCAATCCACTTCCTAAAAATTTCTGAATAATCAAATCCTTAGATCCATACACATTCACCACCTTCCCTCCTTTTTTCACCGCTTTTTGATTAAACTTCGCATCATTTCTATGGGGAGTAGCTAGAAATATCACATGATCTAGTTCCCCCTTACTTAATTCTTGCGATGCATATTTCACTACATTTCCTCCATGAGAATGAGCAATGATTGTAACTTTTTCTCCATCTTCAAGATTCTTAATCTCTTCTTTAATCATTTGAGCTAGTTCTTTTCCTGCTTGTTTATTTTGTAAGGATTATTGATTTTGTATTCATCTGCATTGGGGCAGAATAGGAGCTGAAAAGTTTTTCTAATATCCTTCCCCTTCAAAAGATATGGTTTGCTATCAATAAAAACTCGCTCTGTAAGTCTGTTGTTGGAATAATCTTGAGAAAAAGAAAGTGTGTGAATAATTTTATTTTGATGAATAATATCAACTACACACGAAATATAGGGCATTCCCTCTGTAAATGTTGGGATTATAGATACATTGTATTGATGTAAAAAATTTCTAAGATTTTTCTGATATTGGTCATAACTATAAAGTGTTGTGTATTGGTATTTCATGCTTCTAGTTATTTCTCTTATTTCTTCTTGTGAAAGTGGAGTATAGTAAAAAACAAAGGGAGAGAGGCAATATATTTGAATAGAAGCTTTTTTAAATAATGCATCTTCAAAGATTATCTTAAGGGTGTCTTGAGCCAAAATTGTAGAAATCATAAA
>CAUWEE010000204.1:0-2302 GCA_963557095.1 uncultured Helicobacter sp.
AGTGGGTTTCAACTCAAGGGTGCAAAAACCTTATGTCATCAATGTAGATAAAAGCAGTGCAGCTGAACAATTAAAGGAGATTACTTTGGAGAGTTTAAGAGAGCTTTATGGTTTTCCTCTTTATATTGTGAGTGCAAAGTTGATTGGAAGCAAAGCTCATGCTCTAGCTTCAAAAATTAAAGATGAGAGAGTAAGGGTATCTAAAGGCAAATAATGAATAAGAAAATCATTGACAAGATTCTTATTACTCTCCTTTTTCTTTTTTTGTATCGGCTTTTGGCATATGTTCCTGTGCCTGGAGTAGATCTTGCCGAGATCAAGAGATTTTTTGATCAAAATGCCAATAATGCATTGGGGCTTTTTAATATGTTTAGTGGTAATGCTGTTGAGCGCTTAAGCATTATTTCTTTGGGGGTTATGCCCTATATTACAGCATCAATTATTATGGAACTTTTGGCCGCAACATTTCCAAGTTTGGCAAAGCTTAAGAAAGAGCGCGATGGTTTACAAAGATATATGCAAATCATTAAATATCTTACTATTGCCATCACTTTGATTCAGGCTGTTAGTGTTTCATTTGGGTTGAAGAGTATGGGGGACAATGGAGCGATTACGATTGATATGACAAGTTTCGCGATCATTTCAGCCTTTTCGATGCTTGCAGGAACAATGCTTCTTCTATGGATTGGCGAACAGATCACACAAAGAGGAGTGGGGAATGGTATAAGTCTTATCATTTTTGCTGGAATTGTTTCGGCTATTCCTTCTGCAATTGCTGGGACCTTCAATCTTGTTAATACGGGTGAAATCAATATTCTTACCCTTTTTGTAATTCTTGCTATCATTTTGGCTACTGTGCTAGTCATCCTTTATATGGAACTTGCAGAGCGCAGAATTCCTGTTTCCTATGCAAGAAAAGTTGTAATGCAAAATCAAAATAAAAAGATTGTGAATTACATTCCTATCAAAGTCAATCTAAGTGGTGTGATCCCTTCTATTTTTGCTTCTGCTTTACTTGTTTTCCCTGCTACGATCTTGCAAGGCTCACAAAACTCTTATCTTTTGAAAATTGCTGATTGGATCAATCCAAGTGGCTATCTTTATAATGGTTTAATGTTTGTTTTTATTATCTTCTTTGCATATTTTTATGCTTCCATTGTTTTTAATGCAAAAGATATTGCAGAAAATTTAAAAAAGCAGGGGGGGTTTATTCCTGGTTTAAGACCTGGTGAGGGAACAGCACATTTTTTAAATACCGTAGCAAATCGTTTGACTTTTTGGGGCGCTTTATATCTAGCAATTATCTCAACTTTACCCTGGATTGTTCTCAAGGGGATGGGAATACCATTTTATTTTGGAGGAACCGCTGTTTTAATTGTGGTTCAAGTTGCAGTGGATACAATGCGAAAAATTGAGGCCCAAATCTATATGAATAAATATCAAATGTTGAGCGCAACAGGGCTTTAATGGCAATTGCAATCCGAAAACCATCAGAGATTAACAATCTTGCTCTATCAGGCAAGATTGTAGCTCAGGCTCTCAATCATGCCAAATCACTCATAAGAGAGGGAGTCTCTCTCTTGGAGATTGATCAGGCAATTGAAGAGTTTATTTTCTCTTGTGATGCAAGACCCGCTTTTAAAGGGCTTTATGGATTTCCTAATTCTGCTTGTATCTCTGTTAATTCCGTTGTTATTCATGGAATCCCTACAAGCTATAAGCTACAAAAGGGGGATATTGTAGGTATCGATGTGGGAGTAGAAAAAAATGGTTGGTATGGGGATGCGGCTATTACAGTCGGAGTAGGCCAACTCTCTTCTGAGGATGAGAGTTTGATTTCTTGCGCATATCAAACTTTAATTGACATCATTGGTGAGATTAAAGTAGGCATGCATTTTAAGGAAGTTAGTTTTTTGCTTGGAGAGTCGATTAAAGCTTATGGATTTGTTCCATTGAGAGATTATTGTGGGCATGGTATTGGAAGAAGGCCTCATGAGGAGCCACAGATTCCAAATTATCTCTCTGGGGGTAGTGCAAGATCTGGAGAGAAAATCAAAGAAGGTATGGTGTTTTGCCTTGAACCTATGGTTTGTCAGAAGAGTGGAGATCCCGTAATTCTTGCTGATGGCTGGTCTGTGGTTTCAAAAGATGGTTTAAATACAAGCCATTATGAGCATACTGTTGCCATCATTGGTGGTCGAGCAGAGATTTTATCAAAGGAGGAGTAAGAATGGCAAAAGATGATGTGATTGAAATTGATGGCAAAGTAATTGAGGTATTGCCCAATGCGACTTTTAGAGTT
>CAUWEE010000205.1:0-2280 GCA_963557095.1 uncultured Helicobacter sp.
AATCTGCAAAGCCATTGAGTTTTGAGGCTAGGGAGTTTGCCATCACCATCCCTATGCTTACAGCCTCTCCATGAAGGAAGTTTTGATAGTTTTGCTCTCTCTCAATAGCGTGTCCAAAAGTGTGTCCATAGTTGAGTGCAGATCTTAGATTCTGTTCTTTTTCATCTTTGGAGACAATAGCTGCTTTGATAGAGACACTCTCAAAGATGATTTGAAGGAGCTGATAAGAGTTTAGATCAAAGAGCTTTTCAAAAAGAGCAGGAGAGAAGCAAACTGCCATTTTGATGACTTCAGCCATTCCCGCGTTAAATTCTCTTGGTGGGAGGCTTTGTAAAAACAGGGGTGAGATAAAAACTTTGCTTGGCTGATGAAAAAGTCCGATGAGGTTTTTTCCATAGGGTAGGTTGATCCCGCATTTGCCTCCTACACTAGCATCTACTTGTGCAAGAAGGGTTGTGGGAATATTGTAAAACTCAATTCCACGCATAAAAAGCCCACTTGCAAGCCCAACCAAATCGCTGATGACACCCCCTCCAAGTGCGATCATTGTGCTTTGGCGATCAAGTCCGCACTCAAAAGCGAAGTTTAGAATCTTTTGAAGAGTTTTAAAGCTTTTGTTTTCTTCCCCACTGGGGAGTGTGAGTGTAAAAACAGCATCGCTTTGGATGAGGGGGATTAGGGATTGGAGATAGAGTGGAGCAGTGTTGTTATCGCTCACAATAAGGACGCTGCCTTGAGTTGTGATTTTTACAAGCTCACCAAAATAAATCTTGCTTTTTTTGAATTTAATTGTTTTCATAAGAGTTAGGGATGAGGATTTGCGGATTTTTATTGAGATGGATTGAATGATAGGCAAGATGTGTGGAGCTTGCACCCAAAAGAGCACTATTGATAATAGAGGGATCAAAGGGGAGGAATTGTAAGAGCGGTTTTTCTAGTTCTAAAAGATAGATGATGGGGTTTTGTGTATCGTTTTTGGTGAGATGGATGGGTTTGGTGAAGATTTGTGCAAGATTCCTATAGATCTCAAAAGCTTGGCTATGAAATTTCCCATCCACATCAAAATCATGAATCTCGAATTCAAGATTGAGTTGGGAGGCAATATCTAAGATTGTCGGAGCGATATTTTGTTCATCTTCTATAAAAATAAGACTTGATTGACACTCTTGAATATTTCTCTTCCCTGTTTTAAATGTGGGAATGAGAAGTTCAAAGAGAGTTTTTTTAACTTCATGGATACGAAAAAGCTTGTGGTGAAGAATGGCAAGACCGATTCGTTTTTGATGATGGTTTTGCAAGATTTGTTGAAGAGGAAGAGCATTGTAATCTATATAGACATTGATTGTTTCATCTTGGAGGGATTTGATGTGATGGATGAGTTCAAAATTTTTAGGGTTTAAGAGAGTGATGTTGAGTTGATGGCTATTTTTGAAATGCTTGTGCAAAAATAGGGCCTCATCAAGGTTGTGCATGATTTCATTTTCATTGAGCAAATCTTCATCGAGATAGAGAAACAAATCTTTCCCAAAAGGGATAGGAAATTGTCCTAGAGAGCTTTTGACCTGGCGATAGACATTATTGAGGATTTTGGGATCACCGATAATAAGAAGTTTATCATTGGGTTGGATGCTAAGTGAGTAAGAGCTAAGCAAAAGCTCTTCATTGCGGTAGATTCCTACAATACGCCAATCTTTTTGGGCAATAGAGCCTAAGGTGCGATAACAATACACACTCCCTGGTGGAATAAGAACTTCTATAATCTCACCCTTACCCAATCCAATATCTTGCACAGGTATGGGGATATTGGGTAGATATGTCAGTAGTTTATTGCTCACAACAAGAGGGATGAAGACCTCTTCTAAAAAGCTATTTTTATTGAGAATATGTTCCTGTGTGGGGGAGATGATGGGAGTTTTGGGAAAAAGATCTTTGAGAATTTCATAAATGATGAGACACTCTTGAATAGACTGATGGATGAGAAAGATAAAATCCAAATCAAAGCAAAAGGCTTGTCTCAATTTGGAAACAGAACTTGGATCAAAATGAAAAAAAGTGAAGTGATCTGGGTGGTTTGAAGGGATGAGAGCTCTATCTTGTGTAATGATGGTATAAAAATTGGAACTATGATATTGCGTGAGGAGTTTTTCAAGAAAGATTTGAGCAGTTTGACCCTCAAGGATTAATCCGATTTTTTTCATCATCGCTTCTTTAATAAAAAGGTTGAAATGACTGCAATTATATACAAGATTGTCTGTAGCTTAGGATGATGCTTTGAAATTT
>CAUWEE010000206.1:0-2278 GCA_963557095.1 uncultured Helicobacter sp.
GTGGTTATTTCTCACTCTGCAGGAACTGGTCTTGGAGCATTAACTGAGATTATCAATAAAAGCTCAGACACGACAGGCATCAGAGCACAAGCTATTGTGCAATCAACCTCTGATCAATCCATTAAAGCTGGAGATATCAAGGGCCTATCTATCAATGGAGTTTCTCTTGGCGACATTATCGGTATTGAAGCAAACGATGCTGATGGGAGATTGGCAGCAGCAATCAATGCTTCATCAACCTCCACTGGAGTAGAAGCAACTGTTGATAACTCTGGTCGTTTAAATCTTAGAAGTGTTGATGGAAGAGGTATCTACATCAAAACTTCAAATGCTGGTGAAAATAGCGCTATTACTTCACTAAATGGAGGCCAAAATCTAACTGAGGGTTCAAGTAACTACGGAAGGCTTTCACTTACAAGACTTGATGCAAGAGATATTCAAGTTGTATCTGCTCCAGGAATCTCTGGTGGTTCAAACTTTGCTGCGATTGGATTTGGTGTTGGACAAGTTGCAGAAGCAACAGTCAATCTTAGAGATGTTCTAGGAGGTTTTAATGCCAATGTTCGTTCAGCTGCTGGGGGAAATGAAAATGCAGTAATTGCAAGTGCTTCTGCTGCTCTTGGTGCAGGTGTAACCTCACTTCTTGGTGCAATGGTTGTTATGAATATTGCAGAATCTGCTCAAAAAACCTTGGATAAAGTAAGAGCAGATATGGGTTCTGTCCAAAATCAAATGACAAGCACAATGGATAATATTTCTGTCACACAAGTCAATGTTAAAGCTGCAGAATCTCAACTTAGAGATGTGGATTTCGCTGCAGAATCTTCAGATTTCAGCAAATACAGCATTCTTGCTCAGTCTGGAAGTTATGCACTTTCCCAAGCAAATGCAATGCAGCAAAATATTCTAAGACTTCTTAGCTAACTAAACTTCCTCTCTTTGAGGGTGGGGGAGGACTGTGATGATTATGCATTCTTTTGATTTGTTTTCTTTTTTGTTTTCTTTAAATCTACTTAAAGATTCGCCTTCTTGGTGGTGGCCAAATCATGGAGATTTTGAAGTTGTTGTTGCTGCAATTTTGACGCAAAACACGCGCTGGGAAAATGTGCAAAAATCTCTTCAAAATCTTTATAAGCAAAAACTCCTCATTTATCAAGACAATGAAAGAAATCTCCAAACTATTGCAAACTGTGATCCCTACATCCTCTCTTCGCTCATTGCCTCAAGTGGATTTGCCAACCAAAAAGCCTCTCGCCTTGTCATTCTTGCTCAAAATATCTTGGAAGATTTTATGAGCTATGAGCATTTTGTGCAAGAAGTAGATGGAGAATGGCTGATTGCTCAAAAAGGAATTGGGAAAGAAAGCCGAGATTGCATTCTTAACTACGCCTGCTTAAGAGAAGTAATGGTTGTGGATCGCTATACATACAAACTCTTATGCTCTTATGGATTTGAAATGCAGGACTATGATGAAATTCAGGATTGGATTACAAGAGGAATCAGCCAACATTTAGATAAAATTCAGACTTTCTATACATTTGATATTCCCCTTGCTCAGATTTATGCTCGCCTACATGGCAAAATTGTTGAATTTGGCAAAAAGGGTTTTAAAATCTAGAAAGGTTTAACTTGCCATTATTTTTCATCGCATTATGTATAAGTTTTCTACTTAGCAATGACGCCTCTCAATCTTCCTTGCAAAATATTTCAAACTCAATAAAAATCGAAGATGAAAATCCAAAGTTCGCTCCAGCAAAAGTCAATTCGCCCTACTATGCTTCATTTGGCGTTAATCTTACATATTCAAACTTTTTTCATTCAAAATTTTTCAATGTCCATTCTTTTAATAGTATTACCTTTGCTCTAGATATGGGAGGAGTTTTAGGAGAGCAGAAAAATATTTTGCTTGGATTCTATCTTGATGGAGCTGCTGGAGGAGGGAGGAGCAATGCTCTTTATGGTGGCTTTAGCGGCATTAAAATAGGAGGAAGATTGCTTGAGGGAAGACTTATCCCATTTCTTAAACTTGGAATGAGTATTACTCATTTCCCTTTTGAAATACAAAACCGACAATTCAATACCTATGGCCTAGATGCAGAAATTGGAGCTTTTATTGATATTGGCCAAGGATATGGAATCAATCTTTCCTATCGCTATGGATACAACAATGCATATCAACTTAAGCTCAAAAATATCCACACCTCAATCCTTATGTTAGGATTTAGATACTACGATTTCAGCCTAGATTGGTAGATGCGATATTTTATTTTGTCTTTAA
>CAUWEE010000207.1:0-2273 GCA_963557095.1 uncultured Helicobacter sp.
GCTTTGAAAAAATTTTTGTAACTTTTTGCAAACAGGAAGTTAAATATGCAAGAGGTTTTTTCCCCAATATTATTGAGGGAGGGGCATCAAGGACAGAATCCATTCTTAAAGCTCTGCAAAAGATCAATACTTCTTATGTCTTAATCCAAGATGTTGCACGATTTCAGCCTTTAGAAAAAGTAATTGATGAGCTTTTTGAAAAGGCTGTTGCAAATCCACAACTCTGCTGCATCGCTCCAAGAATGAAGATTGCTGATACGCTTTACCATCAGGAGGGTTATTATCCTAAGCGAGAGGATTTTTTTGCGATTCAAACTCCCCAGCTTTCAAAAACAAAAGATTTGAAGCTTGCCTTACAAAAAGGAGATTTTAGCGATGAGAGTAGTGCGATTAAGGCAAATGGAGGGCAAGTTGATTTTGTTGAAGGATCGACTTTGATGCATAAGATCACCTATCCTTATGATTTGTTTTATCTTAAGTCTTATGCCCCAGACTTTGTTGAAGAAAAAAGAGTGGGAAATGGACTTGATATTCATGGTTTTGAAGAGGATAAAAAAATGCTGCTTTGTGGGGTAGAGATAGAGAGTCCTTTTGGGTTTAGGGCTCATAGTGATGGGGATGTGGGGATTCATTCTCTTATTGATGGCATTCTTGGGGCAATTGGAGCAGGGGATATTGGAGAGTGGTTTCCAGATACAGATGTAGAGTTTCGTGGCATTGATTCAAAGATCTTGCTTCAAGAGGTGCTTTTGTTTGCAAAAAATGTGGGTTATGAGATTGGCTATGTAGATTTGACTATCCTTGCACAAGTTCCTAAAATTTTGCCCTACAAAGATGAGATGAAACAAACTCTCTCAAGAATCCTAAATCTTGCTCCTCATCAAATCAATCTCAAAGCAACAACTGGAGAAAATCTTGGATTTATTGGCCGCAAAGAGGGAGTTTGTGTGTTGAGTAATGTGGAAATGAAGACCATTGATTGGAGTAAAAATCTATGAATGTTTTAATTGTTGAGAATGAAATCTATCTTGCACAGAGTATCGCGACAAAATTAGAATCACTTGGTTATCTCTGTCAGATTGTTTCAACTATTCATGAAGCAATGCAAAAACAAAGGCACGATATTATTCTGCTCTCTGCAAATGCTGCAGGAGCGCTTTGCGAGATGTTTATTCGTCAAAACTCACAAGCAATTATTATTATGATGATTGCCTATGTGAGTGAAGATACGGTGACTAAGCCTATTCAAGCTGGAGCAAGGGATTATATTATGAAGCCTTTTATGCTCGATGAACTTTTTAGAAAGATTGAGCATCAACTTGAATATCAAAGACTAAAAAAGCAATTGATTTTTTATGAAGAATATTTTTCATTTTTGGAGAGCGAGACAGAGTTGTTTTCTTCTGTTCGATACCATCCGCCTTTTATCATTCGCTGCAATGTGCAAAAAGTTGCCGATGTTTATACGATTAAGTTTGCCAATAAGAAAAAAATAACTTTGCAGTTCGCGACACTTAAGCTTTATGATTGGCGAGATGTTCTCCAAAAGGCACAGCAAGATGTAACACTTTATATTACGCATTTAGAACATCTGAAGAAAACAGAATTTAAAGAGTTTTTAAACAGAATTGCTGGTAAGAATGTTATTGCTTCAATTGTGGCAAGTGATTCTATTGATTTTCCTCAAGTTGTGGATTTGGATGCCCATAGTGGAGGCACTGAATTTGAGGGCAATATCTTGTCTATTAAGGAGTATGAGAAGTGCATTATTCAAAAATTTGAAAATCACTATTCTGATGTAGAGCTTGCTAAGAAAATGGGCATTAGCCGAAAGAATTTATGGGAGAAAAGAAAGCGATATGGACTTGAAAAGAAAAAAGAAGCAGATTTATATTGATCGAGAGGCTTGGTCGGTATTAGAAATGATCCAGGAAGGGATTTTATTTCCTGCTACTTCTTTGATGAATGAGGCTCAAGTCAAAGAAGTGAATCAAACAGGAATTTTTCAAGGAGTTTCTTTTCCCTCACCTTTAGTTTTTGCCCCAAATGGAAAAAGAAACCAAAAAGTCATTGAAGGCTTGAAATCTCAAGATGAAGTGGATTTGTATGTTTGTGATCAAAAGATTGGAACACTGCAAGTAGAGAGTGTTTTTAAAATTGATAAAGAGGAACGAGTAAGAAAGATTGTAGGAGGGGATTTAGGGCATCCAGAAACCCCAAGGATTAGTCAAAGAATTGGGAATTATGCAGTCTATGGTGAAGTCAAAGTGATG
>CAUWEE010000208.1:0-2266 GCA_963557095.1 uncultured Helicobacter sp.
CATTTTGACGATGAGTTTTTCTGTAGCTTCTCGCTCCTCTTGGCTTTGGCAGTTGCTAAGGATTTCTTCTCTCTGTGGTGATGATAGGAGTTAAGTCTTCAAGAAGCTTGTTTCTAGTCTCTCTATCGCTTTTTGAGGTGGATTATGAGCTTTTGTGTTTGCATTTGATGCATTCAAACACTTCTTTTCCTCTATATGTGCGAGCAGCGACCATATAGCCGCATTCTGGGCATTTGGGTGAGGGGATGGGCTCAAACTTGGAGATGAAGTTGCACTTGGGATAATTCCCACAACCAAAGAAAGCCCCCATTCTTGAGCGTTTTTGTCTGATTTCTCCTCCGCATTCTGGGCATTTGACTTCTAGGGTTTTTGCTGGAGTGTTTTGCAAGGATTTGGTATTTTTGCATTTGGGGTATCCACTGCAAGCGATAAACTCCCCATTTCTTCCCATTTTTTTCACCATAGGAAGTCCGCATTTCTCACATTCTCCGACTTGCTCTGTTTCTTTGCCTGCCTCTGCTTCTTTGGGTTTGATGTATTTGCATTTGGGGTATCCACTGCAAGCGATGAATTCCCCATATCGCCCACTGCGCTTGACAAGCTCACTGCCACATTGCGGGCATTGTTCCCCTGTGGGGATGAGGATTTTTTGAGAAGCGATTGAGGTTTTGCCCTCCGCAACCTTTTGGTGAAAGGGTTCATAGAATCTCCATAGCACTTTTTGCCAATCTTGCTTTTTTTCTGCAATCTCATCAAGCTCTTCTTCAAGCTTGGCTGTGAAGTGGCTATCAACAATCTCTTCAAAATGCTCACTGAGCATAGTTGTAACCTTGAAGGCACTCTCAAGAGTGAAGATTTGCTTTTTTTCGATTTTGATGTAGTCGCGGTTTTTGAGTAGAGCGATTGTAGGAGCATAGGTGCTTGGGCGTCCGATACCTAAGCTTTCCATTGTTTTGATTAGACTTGCTTCATTAAATCTTGCTGGGGGCTCTGTGAAATGTTCCTTGCTTGAGATTTTTTGTGTTTGTAGTTTTTCTCCTTCTTTGAGTGGAGGGAGAAGCTTGTCTTTGTCCTCGCTGCCGATGATTTTATAAAATCCATCAAAAACAAGCCGACTTCCACTTGCCCTAAAAACCCCGCTATTTGAGGCGATCAGAATGCTTTGGCTTTCAAACTCGGCATCCACACTTTGGGAGGCTAGGAAGCGCTTGTAGATCAGCTCATAGAGTTTGAGTTCATCAGAGCTTAAGAAGTCTTTGGCAATTGCTGGAGTGAAGCCAAGATTGGTCGGGCGGATTGCCTCGTGAGCTTCTTGAGCACCTTTGCTTTTGCTTGTGTAGATTTTGGTTTTGGAGGGGACATAGGCTTTGCCATATTGTTGAAGCAAGACTTCTTTTGCTTTGTCTTGGGCTTCTTTGGCGATGTTTAGGCTATCTGTTCTCATATAGGTGATGACACCCATTGTGCCTTCGTGTGTTTGCACTCCTTCATAGAGCTTTTGGGCAAGACTCATTGTTTTGGTAGGAGAGAAGCCTAAGAGGGTGGAGGCACTTTGCTGGAGTGTGGAAGTCATAAAGGGCGGAGGAGTGGGAGTTTTTTTGCTTTTGTGTGTGATGCTTTGGACGCTGAAGTCCTCACTTTTTAGAATCTCTAGGATTTTTTGCACTTCTTCTTCATCTTGTAGGCTTAGTTTTTCTAATTTTTGATTTTTAAAAGAGATGAGCTCTGTGCTCAAGTTGGGTGCAAAATCGCCTTGGATACTAAAATATCGCACAGGTTTAAAGGCCTCAATCTCTTTTTCGCGATCCACGACAAGCTTGAGTGTGCTGCTTTGCACTCTTCCTGCACTTAGCCCCTTTTGGATTTTTCTAGCAATAAGACTGCTTAGCTCAAAGCCTACGATTCGATCAAGCAGGCGTCTAGCTTGTTGGGCATCGACTTTGTCCATATCGATTTGGCGGGGGTTTTCTATGGCGTGGGTGATGGCGGATTTGGTGATCTCGTGAAAGACGATGCGTGGGAAGCTTGCGGCATCCTTGCCGATAGCCTGGGTGATGTGGTAGCCAATCGCCTCTCCCTCTCTATCCTCATCGGTGGCGATGTAGATATGTTTGGCCTTTTTGGCAAGTTCTTTAATCTTGGAGACGACTTCTTTGTGATCGCTAGAGATCACATATTCTGGGATGAAGTTTTGATTTTGGATTTTGATGCCGAATTTTTTGGTGGGTAGGTCTCTGATATGTCCCTTTGAAGCGATGACTTCGTA
>CAUWEE010000209.1:0-2266 GCA_963557095.1 uncultured Helicobacter sp.
TTTTATGAATGATATGGATTATCTCAGAATTGATGATGCTGAAAAAAAGATCACAAATCGAATCAACACTTCTAAAGTCAATTATTTCTTCCGTTCCCAAGATCATTATGTTGGGATTTATAACAAATACTTTTTTGACTTTACAAGCCTAGATAACAAAGAAACTTTGCAGCTTCTTCCTGGAGTTCAATATCACAAATTTTCAGATTCTTTGTTTTGGAAAAATCTCATCTATTCTTTAGATTTTCAGACAAACAATATCGTTCGTCCAAGAGGATATCGATACATCGAAAACTCCATTGAATTGCCCCTAGGGATGGAATTTCCTTTATTCAATAATTACATCTCTCTTGGAATTGCGACAGATTTAAATTTCACAAATGTTAATTTTTATCATGCAAACAAGATGATTGTTCCTAGTGGGATCAAACCTTCAAAAAGCGCTAATTTCTTCACAGCAAACTATGTTGCGACACTAAATTCTGACATCGCTAGAAATTATGGAAATTTTTTACACACAATTCAGCTCAATGCCAAAATTTCTGGTCCCTATTATCGCTTCAACACAGAAATGTTTGATTCAAAAATCTATCAAGCCTATGCCCAAGAAATCAATCAAGAACAGCACATCTACAATCTATGGAATCCCTTATCCATTGTCGATTTTGACGCAAACAAACCAACCTTTGAGCTCAAATTTTCGCAGTATTTTTATCTTCCAAATGGAAGGACTATTTTTTATTACAATACTTCACAAAAATTAAATTTAGAATCCAAAGAACTTCTTTTTTCATCTAGTATGCAAAACGAAATAGGAACTTCACCCATTGAAGGATTGGATCTCAAGGGAACTTTTTATTACTCTTTTTTGCACAAGGCAATCGAATCAGCTTCTGCAAATCTTGATTTTTCCAAATGGCGCTTGAGTGGAAGTTTTGGGTATTACTACAAAAATGTTTTTACTTCTAAAAATGTCAATACTGATGCAAACTTTTTAAACTTTTCACTCAAAAATGACTTTGGCTACTTTGGATTTGGGGGAGGGATGAATTATGACTTTATTAACAGGCAAGTAAAAGATTGGAGTCTTACTCTCTCAACAGACATTCGATGTTTTGGCATCTCTTTTAAATTTGGACAAGAATTTACTCCCATCATCACAGATCGCCCCAATCAACCCATTGAGACGATTACCAATAATTATGTTAAGCTTGAATTCAGAGTCATTCCCCTTGGGACTGCTAGGGCCTCTTATCGATTTAAGCAATAAGGATAGTTATGGATAAACTCAAAGGTTATTTTGACAATAGGGAAGATGCACTTAGGCAACTCATTCTTGAAATCGAAGAAAACAAATTAGACAATACATTGGTCCTAGGAATTTCTCCAGATGGAGCCATCCTTGCAAAAGGTCTAGCACAGCACTTTGGATTACCTCTAGAATTTTTGTTTTTATCTGCACTTAAAGCTCCAGAAAATCGCGATTGCGTCATTGCTTTGGTCAGTGAAAAAATGGATGTTTTCATTCACAAACAACTCATTGATTCATTTGGAATCTCCACAGATGAGATCTATCTGCAAGCTACAAAACAATATGAGCAAATCATTCAACCTCAAACACAAAAATTGCGTGGAGGAGCGCCAATACAATCTTTTGAAGGAAAACATATTCTCATTGTTGATGAAGGAATAGAAACGGGTTTTAGTATGGAAATCGCAATCAAAACCTGCATTAATGCTCATTGCAAAAGTGCCTCAATTGCAACACCTGTTTTGCCAATGGATGTCGAAAGCCACCTGCTCAAACAATGCGATTGCATCTATCGTGTTTTAAGTCCAAAATACTTTGTTTCAACCAATTATTACTACAAAAATCTCCCCATTCTCGATGAGGAATGTTTTGAAGGAAATATTTTTTCTAAGATAGAATCTAGAGCTTAATTTCAAAATAAGGGAGTCAAATTTGAGTGAAATTTTAATCCAGTCCCCATTGATGAAATCACGGGCCCTAAGTGAAAGTTATGATTTTAAAAAGGCTGCACAACAAGCAAATGGATCTGCTTGGTATCGCTGCGGTGGAACAGTGATACTTGCAAGTGTAACAGTTGATGAAGAGAACGAAGTAGATGGAGATTTTTTGCCTCTTACAATCCAATACATTGAAAAGGCTTATGCCAATGCAAAATTTCCATCAGGTTTTATTAAAAGAGAGGCTAAGCCTAGTGATTTTGAAACCTTAACCTCAAGAATCATTGATCGCACTTTG
>CAUWEE010000210.1:0-2265 GCA_963557095.1 uncultured Helicobacter sp.
GAAAAACAAACAAAGAAACAAAAATACTATCTTCCTCATCACCCTTCCTAAACAGAACTCAAATCTAGATAAAATTAAAGATCTCAATTATCACAAAAAGGAACAAAAATGTCAAAAGAACTTAAGATCTATGAAATAAATCCTCAAGAGATTCAGCAAGCCCAATATGCCATTATTCAGACAAACAAAGGAAATATGGTGTTTGAACTTTTTGGAAATGAAGCCCCACAAACTGTCACTAATTTTGTTGCCCAGGGTGGATGCCCTATTGGCAATGGTTGTGGAGGCCCAGGATATGCCATCAAATGCGAAACGCAAAATAATCCCCACAAACATATCAAAGGAGCACTCTCAATGGCACATGCGGGAAAAGATACTGGAGGAAGTCAATTTTTTATCTGCTTTGCCCCACAACCACACCTTGATGGAGAGCACACAGTCTTTGGGCAAATTATTCATCAAGAAGGATTAAAAGTTTTAGATAGTCTCAAACAAGGGGATCTCATCGAGAATATTGAAATTCTTGAGAAAAATCCACTTCACTAATTCGTCCAAACTCTTAAACTAAGAGAATTTTTGATTTAAAACTTCGGCATAGGCATGCTGAAAGGTTTGAATAAAATCTTGATCATTGATTTGATAAGGATTTTTCTTCTTTGTAAATTGCTGTTCATAAACTCCATGAAGACGATAGAGAGATTGGGCAGCAAAAATCTTCTCACTCTCGCTCATTTCTACAGTAGCCCTTAAGAAAGCACGATATTCATCATCGCTCATTTGTTCCAAAATAGATAAGCCATAAGTTTGTCTTGGCAATTCACCGAGCTCTAGAGATGCATTGATTTTGCTATCTTGATTATTATCCTCAACTTTTTCGTTCTTTGAAATTTTTTCTTGATAGGCTTGCTCTAGTTTGTGAGCATGTTGAGAGTTTGAATACTGTGGCATAGAATAAGTATTAATTTGCATTGTCTCTCCTTTTTAAGAGAGGATAAGCAAAAGAAATTCCTAAAATGCTTTGAGAGTTTCTAAGAGGATTTGAGCCGTATTTCTTGCATCTTGCAAGCTCATCTTTTGATGACAGGGAATAGAAAGTTGAGCCTTATAAAAACGCTCTGCATTAAAAAGTTTTATTTGGGGAAATTGCTGGTAAAGGCTAAACAAATGAATAGGCTTGTAATGCACCTGCACCCCCAAACCTTTTTGAATAAGCTGTCTAAAAAGCTCTTCCTTAGAACACCATAAATTTGGCTTAAGAAAAATTGGATAAAGATGACGAGAGCTCTTAATATGAGTGGGAATAGGAAGGATATCAAAACAAGAATGATTCGCAAGGGTTTTATCATAAAATTGAGCAATAGCTTCTCTTTGGGCAATAAAAGAATGTATCTTTTTGAGTTGCGATCGACCAAGAGCTGAAGCAATTTCTGTAAGGCGGAAATTAAATCCACTTTCAAACACATCACTATTCCATAAAGATTTTTTAATCACTCCATGAGAGCGGATAAGTTTAGCCTTTTCATAAACTTCTGCATGATTTGTCACAAGCGCCCCACCCTCCCCTGTTGTAATTGGCTTAAGGGCATGAAAACTAAAAATTGTAACATCTGCCAAAGAGCCGATTTTTTGATTCTTATATTCCCCTCCAAAACTATGCGAGCTATCAGAGATAAAAAAAAGCTCATGAGATTTTGCAATCTTTTGAATCGCTTCAACCTCCACGCTCTTTCCCGCATAATCTACACTTACAATGGCTTTGGTTTTTGGAGTAATAAGAGCTGAGATTTTTGTCTCATCAATATTTCCATCTTCTTTGATGTCGCAAAAGATAGGAGTTGCTCCATTTTCCAAAAGCATATTTGAAGTTGCCACAAAACTCATCGGTGATGTAATAACCTCACTTTGATCAAGACCTAAAGCCCTGTAAGCACAATACAAAGCAGAAGTGGCTGAATTGCAAACAAGCACATATTTAACACCCAAGAAATCAGCCAATTCTTGCTCAAAATACTCCGTCTGCTCTCCCTGAGTTAGTAAATCCGAATCCAAAACCCCAAGAACAGCCTGAATATCTTCTTGGTCAATAAATTGCCTACTATAAGGATTAATCACAAAAGAGCCTGAGGCAGAGAGCTAAAAAGCTCTGGATTATGTGCTGAGATAAACTTCAAATCTTGAAGTTTATCTTTTTGAAATAAGACTTCTTTTTTATCTTGAAAAAATTTTTCAAGTTCTTTTCTATATGTTAAGGAAAACGGATTTAAT
>CAUWEE010000211.1:0-2260 GCA_963557095.1 uncultured Helicobacter sp.
CAATCCCCTTAAAGATCCCTACCCCATAATCACTATGCACCACATATTCACCGATAGATAATTCATCAAGCAAAATCTTTGGCTTTCTTTTTTTGCGTTTTTTTGTCGCAAAATTCAAAGATAAGATAAGCTCGCTAGGCGTGAGAATATTGAGGATCTGACTTGCTTGCTTGCATTCAACTTGGGATAGATCATAGCTATAGGAGAGATTCTCAAAGATCGCATTTTGTGGAGCCAAAAGAGTAATTTTGCGATTAGTATGTGCTTGAAGCAAGGTGGGAAGCATATTGAGGGAGAAATGCACATCACTATATCCTTCAAACTCTGGCAAAAGCTCGCATAGCTCAAGAGTTTGTTCATCCAAATCGCCCTCTTTCCACTCATTCTCTTTTTTGAAAGAGAAAATCTCCTCTGCTTCCTCTTTTGCCAATGGAGTAAGAAGGGTTTTGTAAGTCCTAGGAAGAAGAAGTTTATCTTTTAAAAACCAAAAGCCAAGACTATGAATATCAGGAGAGAGGATGCTATCGTGGGAATGCGAAATCTGCTCTTGTAATTCTGCAATCTCTTCTTTGGATAAAGAAAAGAGCGCTGGAGCAATTTCTATGGCTTCAAACTCTTCTTGCAAACAAAGCTGGGTTTCACAATCAAAGCTTTTGATATCCTCAATCAAGGTATCAAACAAAGAAATGCGCAGGGGTTTTTCATAATTTGGCAGAAAGAGATCAATCATATCCCCACGAAAGCTCACCTCTCCCTCAACTTCCACCAAATCCACAAGCTCATAACCAAAGTCCAAAATTTTTTCTTTGAATTCTTGTAAGCAGAGCTCTTCTTCTTTTTTGAGCTCAAAGCTTTGGAGATACTTGGGTGAGGGAAGTGCGTGTATTACGCTTGAAACAGGAGAGATGAGGAGTTTCTTGCCCTCAAAGGCATAAAATTCTCTTAAACCCTGTGTTAAAAGAGAGAATTCTTCACTAAAGGATCGCAGATCATCTCCATACATTGCGCGAAATTCAGGAAGAATAAAAGGCTTGGTCTTGCTCTTTGGCAAGAGAAAATCTAAGACTTCATAGGCAGACCGCACCTCCTGCTCATCTTTACAAAGCAGGAGTTCAAAATCCAAAGCTCCATCTTGAGCAAGCTTATAGAGACAACTCTGAATCAATCTTTTAAAATCTCCTCATCTTCCATAATACTCTCACCTGTTAGGATTCCCTTTCGCTCTATAGCAAGCTCATGGAAGCAAACTTTGCCATCAATCTTCCCATAAGGCATAATTTCAACAATCTTGGAGCGAACATTGCCGATGACTTTCCCGCTTACAATTAGCTTTTCTGAAAAGATTTCACCTGTAATCACCCCTCCTTTTCCGACATTGACTGCATTGCTTGAATGAATCACTCCATCAAACTCTCCATCAATATGCAGATGACACTGTGTATTGATTTCTCCTTTTATTTTTGTGCCACTTGAGATGATGGTAGCTCCATTTGTCTCATCATTGTTTTTATTGTTGTGAGTAAAGACTGCCATGGTATATTTTTCTCCTTTTCAAAAATCAAATCAAAGTCTCTCATATTCCAAACTAAAAAATTTTTCGGATCAATATAAGCTCCCAAGAACCGAATCTCATAATGCAGATGAGGCCCCGTGCTTTTCCCAGAATTTCCACTATAAGCAATCATTTGCCCCTTTTTGACAAACTCTCCTCTTTTGACAATCAAAGAATCAAGATGGGCATAATAGGTTTTAAATCCAAAGGAATGATCAATTTTAACCATATGACCATAGCCTCCATTAAAACCCTCTTGCGCGAATTCTACCACACCATCAGCAGTGGCATAAACTGGAGTTCCAATCTCTGAACTAAAATCTATTCCAGCATGCAAGTGTCTTTTGTTGAGAATGGGATGAATGCGATAGCCAAAATTATCTGAAATTCGACGATAATAATCCATCGGATAACCATTGGGGATGAATTTCAAAAAAAATGCCTTTTGCACCCCTGCCAAAGAAGCATTATCAATCCTATCTTGCAATCCATAATCTGTCTTTTCGTATTCTTGACTATCTGAGGGGATTCCTACCATACCTTCTAAGTATTCCACCCTATCTCCAATCAGTGCGATCTCTTCTGTGCGTTGCTTAATTTTTTCATTCAAAGCAGTATTTTTCTGCAAGAGTTTTTCATATTCTTGACTAAGCACAAGATTGTTCTCTGCAATCCTATCAAGCTCATCCCTAAAGGCTCCTATTGAGA
>CAUWEE010000212.1:0-2255 GCA_963557095.1 uncultured Helicobacter sp.
CCCAGCATTTTTAAGAGCCTGCATAAAAAAGTCTTTCACTCCCTTAACTCCTTGTGCAGGAGTAAGCATAGAGAGCATTGATTTATTTTCACTCCCAAAACCCTTTGGAGCAACGGTGATCTTAAGCGAATCCCCCTCCACAATTTCATAATGAATTACCGCTGGAGTATTATCTTGAGTATTTTTCCGCTCAAATAATGGATCGCTTACTATTGATTTCCTCAAATATCCCTCAAGATAACCCTTTGCCACTCCAGAGTTAATCGCCTCACTCAAAAGCCCTCCTTGAATATGCACATCTTGTCCAATTTCAACAAAAACAACACACAAGCCCGTATCTTGACAAATTGGAATCTGCTTTTCTCTAGCAATTTGTGAATTTTTAATCAATTCACAAAGAATGTGCCTTCCCAATTCTGAACTTTCGCTCTCATAAGCCTTATCCAAAGCCTTTTGTAAATCCCTCGCACTTTCTTTGCAAGCACTAATGCAGAGTTTAGCAACCTCATCGCAAACAATTTGAGCTTCAAGAATCCTCATTCTTTATTCCTTAAGTGGGCTGTATAAGCAATAATTTCAATTAAGACTGCTTCTGCTTACACTGCTTGCATATTCCATAAAAGGTAACTGTTGCACTTGTAATTTCAAAATTTAAAGGAATCTTTTTAGATTCCAAAAGATCCTTTGTTTCCAAATCAAAATCTTGCAAACTTCCACAAAGTTGGCAGACTAAATGAGAGTGTGGAACATTATTGATTTCATAGCGCTGTTTTTGAAGAGGAGGCTTGACTTCATTAACAATACCAAACTCACACATTGAGTTTAAATTTTTATAAATAGTTGCCAATGAAATCGATGGATAAACAGCAAAAATGCTCTCATAGATTTCATCAACTGTCGCATGTCCTTTATTTTGAATCTCTCTAAGGATCGCGATACGCTGAGGAGTAATTTTCAAACCCTTCTCTCTCAATTGTTGTTCAAACACCTATTGTCCTTCCGCATAGTTTAAAGATACAAAACAAAAATTTCTGTGCAGATAATACAAAATATTCTGCAATCCTAGATTAAGTTTTGTAATAAAATTCGAGCTCTTTTAAAACAAAAGGAAAGCTATGTTTGAAATTTTTAGCGACTCATTTCGCAGTATTGCCAATAAAATCCGCTTCAATGATGATGAGAAATCCCTCTCTAGAGCCATTGATGAACTCAAAAAAGTTTTGCTCAAAAACGATGTTCATCACAAAGCAAGCAAAGATCTCTTACAAAAAATTGAAAATCAGACAAAGGCTCAAGGTATTGGCAAACAATGCTTTCTTAAAGCCCTGCAAGATCAACTTCACAATCTTTTAGAAACAAAAGGAAATCAAGGCTTTATTTTCTCATCCAAACCCCCTACTTCAATCCTTATGGTTGGACTTCAAGGAAGCGGAAAAACAACAACAACTGCAAAACTTGCTTACTACCTCAAAAGCAAAAATAAAAAAGTTCTTCTCATTCCCTGTGATTTACAAAGGATGGCAGCAGTAGAACAACTCCGCCAGCTTGCACTCCAAATTGAGGTTGATTTTTTCCACTCACAAGCCCAAAAACCACAAGAAGTTGCCAAAGAGGCTATTGAGTTTGCAGAAAACAAGCACTATGATGTCTTGCTTTTTGATACCGCTGGACGCTTGGCAATTGATGAGCCACTGATGCAAGAACTTAGGGAGCTCAAAGATCTCATCACTCCTTTTGAGACTTTCTATGTCGCAGATAGCCTAAGCGGTCAAGAGGGAGTAAGAAATGCCGAAATCTTCAATCAAAAAATAGGAATTGATGGGGTAATTCTAAGCAAGTTTGATAGCGATAGCAAGGGGGGAATCGCACTATCTATCGCCTATCAACTTCAAATCCCTCTGCGTTTTATTGGAAGTGGGGAAAAGGTAGCAGACTTAGATGTATTTCTCCCTGATCGTATTGTTTCTCGACTTATGGGGGCTGGAGACATCGCCTCCTTGGCTGAAAAAACTGCTGGAGTTTTTTCAGAAAAAGAAAGCAAAGAAATCAGCAAAAAAATCAAAAAAGGGCAGTTTGGCTTTGAAGACTTTCTCTCCCAAATTGAAAATGTCAAAAAACTTGGCAATCTTGGCAATCTTGTAGGAATGATTCCTGGTCTTTCTGGAATGGCTGGAGCATTGAAAAATGTGGATTTAGACAATTCAAGTGAAATCAAAAACATCCGTGCAATGGTCAATTCAATGACAAAAAAAGAA
>CAUWEE010000213.1:0-2241 GCA_963557095.1 uncultured Helicobacter sp.
CAATATTCTGCCACTTCAAGTGCGGTGATTCCATTATCAACAGTGATGATAAGTTCTGCCTCGGGGAAACGCTCCAAGAGTGGGATAGAGATCCCATAGCCATCTTTGAAGCGATTGGGAATGACAAAGGAAAAATACGGATACTTAAGTGAGCGGAAAAATAAAATCATCAAGGCTGTTGAGAGGATACCATCAGCGTCATAATCCCCGACGATTAGAATGTGTTTGTTGTTTTGCATGGCTTCTTGAATGAGTTTTGATGCCTCTTGCACATTTGGAAGCTCGAAGGGATGGGGGATTGAGCCTAAAGAAGAGATTTTTTCTGCCTCAAAACGCTTGGAGAGCTTTGAGTGAATGGTTTCTAGACTAAGCATTATTTTTTAAGAGCTTGATTGACAAATTCCAAGATGATGGGGTTGGGGTTTTGAAGTCTTGAGGTAAATTCTGGATGGAATTGCACGGCCACAAACCATGGATGATCTTTGAGTTCAATCGCTTCAATTAGTCCCTTGCTTTCTCCAGAGATGATAAGTCCAGCTTCTTCAAGAAGAGGACGATATTTTGGGTTGGCTTCATAGCGATGGCGATGACGCTCTTTGGCAATAGCAGCATTTTTGTAAGCCTTTTTGAGCTTGGAATCTTCTTTGAGCACACATTCGTATTCTCCAAGTCTCATTGTCCCGCCAAGAGGGGAAGTGTGGGTGCGTATCTGTTGGCAACCCTCTTGATCGATGAAGTCTTCAATCATATAGATAAGAGGTTCAGAGGTTTTGGGATCAAATTCACTTGAGGTTGCTTCTTTGATACCTAAGATATTTCGTGCAAATTCGATGATACAGAGTTGCATCCCAAGACAGATGCCAAGAAAAGGGATTTTATGTTCTCTTGCATATTTAATTGCAGTGATTTTGCCCTCAATCCCTCGCTCTCCAAAGCCTCCAGGGATCAAAATCCCATCCAAATCTTGCAAGCAAGCAAGGGAAGCAGAATCAAGTTTTTCACTATCGATCCACCTGATATTGACTTTTGTATCAAGATTTGCTCCTGCGTGGATAAGGGCTTCAGTGAGGGATTTATAAGATTCTTTGAGACTTAGATATTTGCCAACAAAGCCAATATTGACACTCTCTTTTGGGGAGATGATTTTTTTGACAAGCAAATCCCACTCTTGCATATTGGGTTTAAAAGGTGGGAGAGAGAAATTTCGTGCAATGGGGGTGAGAATATCTTCTTTGAGAAAATTGAGTGGGACTTGATAGATGCTTTGTGCATCTTCAGCGACAATCACGCTATCATCGGCTACATCGCAACTTAGGGCGATTTTGCGTTTGAGTTCTTTGTTGAGAGGTTTTTCACTGCGTGCGACAATGATTTGAGGATTGATACCTATGCGTCTAAGTTCTTGCACAGAGTGCTGTGTAGGTTTTGTTTTGAGTTCTTCAGCAGTTTTGATATAGGGCACAAGTGTCACATGAATACTTAGGACACCTTCATTGCCAAGCTCGTGCTTCATTTCTCTAATTGCTTCAAGGTAGGGCATCCCTTCCATATCGCCTACAGTTCCGCCAAGCTCAACGACTAAAAAATCGCTTCCCTTGCCTACAGATTTGATCCTTTGCTTGATTTCATCGACGATGTGAGGGACGATCTGGATTGTTTTGCCAAGATACTCTCCTCTGCGCTCTTTTTCAATCACAGAGAGATAGACTTGCCCTGTGGTGAAATTGTTTTTTTTCTCAAGGCTTTTGTCTAAAAAACGCTCATAGTGTCCAATATCAAGATCGGTTTCAGCTCCATCTTGAGTTACAAAAACTTCTCCATGTTCTAGGGGACTCATCGTGCCAGGATCGAGGTTGATATAGGGGTCGATTTTGAGAATGGAGACTTCAAAGCCCGAGTGTTTGAGAAGTGTAGCGATGGAAGAAGAGGTGATTCCCTTTCCAAGTGAGCTAAGCACACCTCCTGTAACAAAGATATATCGTGTTTGTTTGCTCATTTGTGCCTCTTGAATTGCAGTAGAAATCATTTTTGTCCTTAGAATCAAACTCTAGAAATAAAAGCTGAGATTATAGCAAGTGTGTGAATGTGTGAAAAAGCGATTCCTGATCCTTGAAAGTTTTGAGCTTGTAATGATGTTGCAGGAGCATATCTTATGAAGTCAAAAAGATCTGAAGGAGGGCGGGAGTTGCATTGACTTTTTGTGTTTTTTTCTATATGATTTCGCCTTTTATGTCAGGGTAG
>CAUWEE010000214.1:0-2231 GCA_963557095.1 uncultured Helicobacter sp.
CTACCTCTACAAGAGGCATTTCAAAACGCAAATCAGGCTTATCACTACCATATTCCTCCATAGCCTGAGAGTATGGCATTCTCATAAAGGGAATCTGCACCTTCTTTCCACAAGATTGGAACACATCAGCAATAAGAGTTTCAGCGACCTTCATCACATCATCCTGCTCGCAAAAACTCATCTCAAGATCAATTTGCGTAAATTCTGGCTGACGATCTGCCCTTAAATCTTCATCACGAAAACATTTTGCAAGCTGAAAGTAGCGATCAAATCCTCCCATCATCAAAAGTTGTTTAAAAATTTGAGGACTTTGAGGAAGGGCAAAAAATTCTCCCTGATGCACACGACTTGGCACCAAATAATCTCTTGCACCCTCAGGTGTAGCTTTGGTAAGAATTGGGGTTTCAACCTCCAAAAAACCCATTTTATGCAAACAATCACGCACAACAAAACTTACCTTGCTTCGCATTTCAAACACTCTCAAAGCTTTTGCTGAACGCAAATCCAAATAGCGATATTTAAGCCTTAAATCTTCACCCACACTTTCATCACCGATTCCAATTGGAGGCGTAGGGCTTTTATTTTCGATCACCAAATCTTCTAGCACAACCTCGATTTTTCCTGTAGCAAGCTTTGGATTTTCCAAACCCTCCCCTCTTGCACGCACTCTCCCCTTTGCTCTCAAAACAAACTCATCCCTAACGCTTGAAGCCAAAGTATGAGCTTTTGAACTTGGATCACAAACAAGCTGAATTAGCCCACTTCTATCCCTTAGATCAATAAAAACAACTCCCCCATGATCCCTATAAGTATTGCACCATCCGCACAACTGAACTTCTTGTCCAATGCAACTCTCATCGAGCTCTGCGCATAAATGACTTCTTAACATTTCACATAATTCCCTGATTTAAGATTTTGTCGAATTTGGGATTATAGCAGCTCGCTTTTAATAAAAAATCACAAGGCGTATCAAAAGACAATGCTGAGTTTCCATTTTAAGATCAAGAAAGCCTTCAAACATTATTCATAAGAATTGATAGTCAAATCAAAGATGGCAGAAATCAAGAAAGTTTATAAACTCAAATATTGAATATGATTAAAGATACAATAAGTCCAAAATAAGATGCTTAAGACAAAAAAGCATTTTAAATCCCAAAGAAAAATCCAAAGGAAAATTAAATGAAGACCTTTGACTATGATGGCAAAATTCAACAACTAAAAAAGATGGCCTATGCTTACTATGTTCTTGATGATCCAATTGCTACAGATGAAGAATATGACATCCTTTATCACCAAGTCAAAACTTTTGAAGAAGAAAATCCAAATCTTATCGATCCCTCATCACCAACTCAAAGGGTTGGCGATGTTCCACTTGATGAATTTGAGAAAAATACCCATCTACAAAGAATGTGGAGCTTGGAAGATGTGTTTAATTTTCAAGAATTACAAGAGTGGATCAATCGAATCTTAAAGCATTATCCTCAAAGCAGCTTTGTTTGCTCACCCAAATTTGATGGTGCATCGCTTAATCTCTATTATGAAAATGGCAAACTCATCTCTGCAACAACAAGAGGAGATGGACATATTGGCGAACTTGTAACACAAAATGCAAAAACTATCCACTCTATCCCACTTCACATTCCTCTAAAAGAAAAGATTGAAGTGCGTGGGGAAGTGATTTTGAGCAAGAAAAATTTTGAATCCCTCAATGCCTTGCGTCTTCAAAATGGAGAAAACCTCTTTGCCAATCCACGCAATGCTGCTGCTGGGAGCCTAAGACAGCTTGATAGCAAAATCGTCTCTCAACGCAAACTCAACTTCATCCCTTGGGGCTTTGGATACAACCAATCCCAATCCTCTAGCTTTTTTGAACTCTTAAATCAAATTTTTCAATATGGTTTTTTTCAACCCCCATTCATCAAGCGTTGCAAGGAGATTACAGAGATTGAAGACTGCTATCAAGAGATTCTCAAAAACCGCGATTCTTACCCTGTAATGCTCGATGGAATGGTAATTGTAGTCGATGAAATTCCCACACAAAAATCTCTTGGATTTACGATCAAATCTCCACGCTTTGCCTGTGCATATAAATTTCCAGCAATTGAGAAAAGTTCAAAAATTAAAGCCATCACCTTGCAAGTTGGACGCACAGGAGTTGTCACACCTGTAGCTGAACTTGAGCCTGTTGAAATTGAGGGAGTGATGATTTCAAGAGCAACTCTGCATAATTT
>CAUWEE010000215.1:0-2228 GCA_963557095.1 uncultured Helicobacter sp.
TGGGGAAGAGATGGGCAAAGAATTTTTTGGAAAATATTGAGCTTATCACTCAAAGAAGAAATCTTACAAATCTGTATCTTAGCCTTGATTATTTGAGATATTTTCAGAACAATGCTTCAATTAGTTTAAGTCTTGGCGTGAAGCAAGGTGTGAGACTTTTAGGTGCGATGCCGAATTTCCCTTCAAGGGAGAAAAATCCTCCTAATTTTTTCTATACCCTACCCACACTTGATGCTTTTGTTTATATTCCACTTTTTTTTGGAGAACATTGTCTAGTCTATTCTGGTGTGATTAAAACTCAAATCTCTCGCACACAGCTTTATGCAAGTGAAAAAATGGGATTGGGAGGGATATATAGTGTGCGAGGATTTGATGGATCGGCTTTGAGTGGGGATTTTGGTTTGTTATATCGAAATGATTTGACCTATTATTTGCCTTCTCTTGGAGGATTTGTTATTGCTCCAAGTCTAGGAATTGATATGGGCTATGTGGCTGATATTTTCACTCCAGCAAGTTTTAGACTTGGAAATAAAGGATTTGTTAGCGGGGGAGGTTTGGGAATTAAACTGCAATATGGAGAGTATTTTCAAGCTCAAATTTGGGGATATATGCCTTTTTATAATCCGCATAAGCAGAGAGAGAAGAATCTTTATTTTTCCCTTGGAACAGGATTTTAAAGGCACAATCGTATAGATATGGGAATAATAATGAGGGCTTAAGCCCCTAGCAACTAGCGTTTAAGCTGATTGACGGTTTGCAGCATCGCATCTGCAGTTTGGATGCTCTTGGAGTTGGCTTCATAAGCTCTCTGTCCAGTGATTAGATCTGTCATCTCCTCGACAAGCTTAACATTGCTAAGCTCGATGAAGCCTTGCTTGAGTTGTCCCAATCCATTTTGTCCTGCCACTCCAGCAATGGGATCTCCTGAAGCATTGGTATTGGCATAGAGATTGTCTCCTAGGGAATGTAAGCCTGCAGGATTGATGAAATTGACAATCTCAATTTGTCCTAGCACGGCAACATCAGCCCCGTTTCCTTGAACTGCACTTACTGTGCCATCTCCACCGATACTGATTTGTGTCGTGCCTTCAGGGATAGTGATTTCAGGAATGAGACGATAGCCATTGCTATCTACAACTGCTCCTGTGGCATCTACCTTGAAACTCCCACTTCGTGTGTAGCCAATATTGCCATCGGGAAGTTGAATTTGGAAAAAACCCTTGCCAGCAATTGCTACATCAAGATTGTTTTCTGTCTCCTTAAGACTTCCTTGTGAAAACATTTTAGAAACTGCAATAGGACGCACACCAAGTCCAACTTCAATGCCCGTAGGAGAGATTGTGTTGTCGCTTGTGTTTGTGCCTGCATATTGCATCGTCTGATAAAGCAGATCACTAAACTCTGCCCTTTGTTTTTTGTAACCCACTGTATTGACATTGGCAATATTGTTGGATGTGGTGTCAATTTGCATTTGCTGCCCTAGCATTCCTGTGGTTGCGGTGTGTAATGCTCGAATCATTTTCTACTCCTTTTGTTATGCTCGCACGGCAAGTTTTTGAATGGCTTCAGTGTTAAGCTCATCCATATGGGTTTTCATCACTTTTTGATACATATCCACTAAGCGATTGGTTTCAATGAGGCTGGTCATCTCAAGCACCGCATTGACATTGCTTTTTTCAATAAAGCCTTGCATAAGGATATTGTCATCATTTTGATAAGTGGAGCGATCTTTGTCCAAATCTTTCCCTACATACTCATAAAGTCCAGATCCTGTTTTTTTGAGAAATTTTGGATTGGCAAAGGAGACGATACCCACAGATCCTGCCTGCAAAATCTCTCCTTCTGGACTTCTTAGGCTTACGCTTCCACTTGGGCTAAAAGTGGCTTCCATTGTAGGGTTTAAAGTGATCCCACCTTCATGATCTATCCAATTCCGACTTAAAACCTTAAATCCCTCTTTTGTAACTAGATTGCCCTCTGTATCAAGATTGAAGCTCCCATCTCTTGTGTATCTCACCCCTTGGGGGGTTTGAATCGCAAAGTAGGCATTTTCGTTTTTGAGTGCAAGATGAAGGGGGTTATCAGTTTTTACTAGTGTGCCTAGGGATTGATTTGTGTATTGTTCTGTGATGATGGGGACTTTATCCATTGCACGATTCCAAAAATTAGCAGCTTCTTTTGTCTGATTTTCAATAGGAAGATCATCTTGCTTGCCTTTAAGAATCCTT
>CAUWEE010000216.1:0-2225 GCA_963557095.1 uncultured Helicobacter sp.
TCCAAAATCAGGCTACAAAGAAAGCTTTAGAATCGTTGATGGGGTATTGATGCAAGCGGTGACAGGAATTGCTGGCGTAATGCTTAATTACGGTGAGAATGATATGAATGTGGATTTTGCCGACATAAAAACGGTTATGGGTCACCGAGGATTAGCTTTGATGGGGATTGGTGAAGCTGAAGGAGAAAATGCTGCAACTGAAGCAGTAAAAAATGCTCTCTCTTCTCCGCTCTTAGACAATGTATCCATTGTCGGTGCAATGGTAATCTTAGTTAATTTTGAAATCAGTGAAGATTATCCATTTTTAGAGCTTGAGGATGCATTCAATGCTGTTGAGGAATATGCAAATCCCAATGCTGATGTCAAATTTGGAACAATGACCAAAGACATTACAGGAGACAAAGTGCGTGTCACCATAATTGCAACAGGCTTTGAAAAAGAGATCATCAAAGGAGAAGACAGCTTAAAAGAAGAAAAACAAGAAAAGCAGGCTATTCAATCTTTAAGGCGTGAAATTGATGTTAAAAACTTTATGAGACGGGATTTTGATCGCGAAGGAATCGTATCAGATCTTGACTCTCCTTCATACATGCGAGAGAAGTAGATCTAGAGAGCTACCTTAATCTAGATTGATTTTTCTTCTATCGCCCTAATAATCAAGCTCTCTTTTTGGTTGGGAATTCTTTCATAAATCACATCAAGCAAAAGTTTTTCAAGCACTTTTCCAATCTCTTCTCCCAAAAACCCTAGCTTTTTCATATCTTCTCCATTCACGCTCAAATCTTTGAGACAAAAACATTCATCATCAATCATAATGCCTTGCACAAGGGCATAGGGCTTTTTAACATTTTCTCCATTGATTTTTTTTAATTCTAGAAGTGCCATCAAGCAGTCATAACCAATCTCTTTGAGCAAAAGTTTTAGAGCAATGCGATTTTCTTCAATAGTGAAATTCTTATATCTCAAAAGAATCCTCACCCTATCAACCATTGCCTTTGAAAACTTCAAACGCTCCAAAGCCTTATAGCCCTCATCTCCCTCAAGTAAAAAAGCAAAGAGCAGAGAAAGATTGCTAATCTTATGTCTCCTTGGCTTTTTGAGTTCGGGTAAAACGAGGGCAAAAATTTCCTCATAAGTTTTAAAAAAATCGACAAAAAACTCACCCTGAAGAGCTAAAACAAGCTCATCCCTAATTCGCTCCTTGGCAATCATAAGAAGATTTTGCTTAAATCTCAAAGCACTCTGAAGCGTATCAATCTGTGGAGCAAAGCCCAAAACACAAGAAAATCTTACAAGTCTCAAGATCCTCAATGCATCCTCTTGAAATCTCAAATCCGCCTCACCTACAGAGCGCAAAACTCGACAAGATAGATCTTCCCTCCCCCCAAAATCATCAATCAAACCTTTTTTTGGATGATAAGCCATTGCATTGATTGAAAAATCTCTTCTTTTTAGATCAAGTCTCACATCTCCAACAAAGCTCACTTGAGGATGACGACAATCCAAATAAGCCCCCTCTTCTCTAAAAGTCGTAATCTCCACAATCCCTTCACTAGTCTGCACTCCAAGAGTTCCAAACTTTGCTCCCAAATCAAGACTTAAAGGAAAAAGTTCTTTCATCTCTTGCGGTTTGGCTGCAGTGCAAATATCCCAGTCTTTTGGACATTTTCCTAGAAGTAGATCCCTCACACAGCCCCCCACAAGATAAGATTCAAAGCCTTTATTTTCTAGTATTTCTAAAATTCTTCCAACAGAATCTGGAATACCCTCAATCACTCAAAGCTCTTTTCAAAAGAGCATCGACATTTTTGAGATAATACTCATACTCAAAGCACTCTCTTAACTTTTTTTCGTCAATTTTTTGCATCAATTCGAAATCTTGAAGTAAATACTGCAAAAAGAGACTTTCTCCTTTGTCATTGAGTGCCTTTTCCCCATTTTGCAAAGCCTCCCATACCTTCATTGCATTACGCTGAACAATCTGATAGCTTTCCTCTCTTGAAAGTCCCCTTTTGGGCAACTCAAGCAGAATTCTTTGAGAAAAAACAAGTCCTCCAGTGAGATTTAAATTTTTGAGCATATTTTTTGGATAAATCACAAGGTTTTGGATAAGAGAAGTCAAGCGAGCAAGCATAAAATCCGTCGTAATAAAGGCATCAGGTAAGATAAAACGCTCCACCGAACTATGGCTAATATCTCTTTCATGCCACAAAGCCACATTTTCC
>CAUWEE010000217.1:0-2217 GCA_963557095.1 uncultured Helicobacter sp.
TAGAATGCTTGTAGGAGAGGATCAAAGATTTTTCTTGCCTGCCTCCATGCTTATTGGTGCAAGTTTCCTCTCCCTCTCTTCTGTTCTTTCCAAAACTATCATTCCAGGTGCTCTCTTTCCTATCGGCATCATCACCTCTATTATTGGTGTCCCATTTTTCTTTTGGATCATTCTTTCAAGGAAAAACTTGTGCTAGAGCTCAAAGATCTTAATATCAAACGCAAAAACCTCTGCATCGCCAAAGCTATTCATCTCAAGCTCAAAGCAGGGAAAGTGCATTGTCTATTGGGAGCAAATGGGGCAGGAAAATCCTCCTTGATTCAAGCAATTTTTGGGCTTCTGCCTTATGAGGGGGAGATTTTCTTCAACAAAGAAACCTTGAACCAAAAGCATCAAAAAATCATTGGATTTATGCCTCAAGATAACCACTTAGACGCAAACCTAAGCGCCTTAGAGGTCGTTCTGCTGGGCCTAATAGATCATTTGGGAATGTATCTTAGTGATGACCAAATTAAACAAGCCGCTAGATTGATGGAAGAGCTTGGAATCTTGCATCTAGCACAAAGAGATATTCTTAGCTTAAGTGGCGGACAAAGACAAATGGTTATGTTTGCACAAACCCTTATCAAAAAACCAAAGATCTTATTATTAGATGAACCTGTAAGTGCTCTGGATTTACATCACCAATGCGTTCTACTTGAATATGTTCGCCAATACACCCAACAAAGAGGGCTAATCACCCTAATGGTTTTGCATGATCTCTCTTTGAGTGCGCAATTCTCAGATATACTCATTGTGCTTGATCAAGGTAGCATCCAAGTAGAGGGCAGCCCAAAAGAGGTATTGCAGAAAGAGCGTATCGAAGCTCTGTATAAGATCAAGACAGAGATTTTTTATCACACAAATGGAATCCCTGTCATCACTCCAATTGGAGCAAGTTCAAAGAACAAAGAATGAAAAATCTTTTTTTGGTTTTTGGGTTCACCCTAAGACTTGCCAAAAATTACAATATCAAAATGCTTGATATTGCCTCAAAAGGCAATGTGTGTCCGCCTTATCAAATTATAAATATGATCAGCGGCATCATCCAAGTGGGCAAAGCCACCAATCTAGAGAAAATCAAAGCTACATTCCCCAAACTTGAAAAGCGTGCGCTAAGCAACAAGGGATACTAACTAGACCATGCAAAACACATCCGACCCTAGACCTATTGTTATTGCAAGCTGCAATACCTATCCCCTAGGCAATCCTTGCATACAAGCGCTTTGTGAGGAACTCAAGGCACTCAAACACAACACACAAATTATTCCTTGGCAAAAGATTGAGCCTGTACTTTTGCCTCAAGCAACATTGATTCTTCCCCTTGCCATTTGGGATTATTGCTTAGAAATTGAAAACTTTTTGGGCTTTTTGGAGAGCTTAAATCACCATCAAATGACACTCATCAACACAAAAGAGCTAATCTTATGGAATCTTTCTAAGGAATACTTGCTGACTTTTAAGAATTTCCCCATTACCCCAAGTATTGTCTTAAAGCCAAATCACTACAAGGCTGCAAATTTAGAACCACAGATTCAAGAACTATGCAAAAATCTTGCTTGGCAAAACCCTGTAATCAAGCCTCTCATTGGACAGAGTGGAATTGGCGTCAAGAGAATGAGTGAAGGAGTGCTTGCACAGGATTATCCTAGAGGAATCCTAATCCAACCCTACTTATCAGGAATCAAAGATGGCGAAATTTGCCTCATCTTCATCAATGGAGCTTTCTCCCATAGCATCTTGCGTAAGCCAAAAGCAGGAGAATGGCGAGCAAACAGCAATTATGGTGTAAAAGTAGAACGCTTTTTGCCCTCCCAAACCCATATTAACCTAGCCCAGCAATTGCTCAAATCCCTACCCTTTGAAGCACTTTATGCAAGGGTTGATATCCTAAAACATAGGGGTAGATTCTATATCAACGAGCTAGAGTGCATAGAACCTGCACTTTATTTACAAGATGAAGAAATCCAAAATTTTGCAAAAATCATTCACGAAATCCAAGATCCCAAACATCTAATTACAAAGGGTAAAACAAAAATAGAAAAAGTATAATTTCCCCTTTGATTAATAGGGATAAAATGAGATTTTTGAGTCTAAATTGTTTTTTTATTTTGAGTTTAGCAAATGCTATTGTAGATGACAATAAAATTTTCACACAAAATACACAGCTTGATTCTA
>CAUWEE010000218.1:0-2212 GCA_963557095.1 uncultured Helicobacter sp.
AGTTGAAGATATTCAAAATGCTTTGCTTTTGCCTGTTGAGGCTTTGTATTTTTCTCCAAAACAAGAGAAAGCAAAGACTACTAAAAACATCAATTTTTTTGCTCCACCTAGACGAAAGAAAGAAAAAATTGAGGTAAATATAAAAAATGTATGGATTTTGAAAAATAAGGTTTTAGAAAAGCGTGAAGTTAAGGTAGGAATTTCTAATGGAAAATATGTTCAGGTGGAGGGGATATCTGAAAATGATCAAGTAGTTTTAGAAGAGCAAGAACGATGATTTGTTTGAAAAATCTCAAAAAAAGCTATGGAAAAGGTAAGGGTCGTTTTTATGCTTTAAATGGGGTGAATTTGGAAATCAAAAAGGGAGAGTTTATTGCCCTGATGGGTCCAAGTGGATCGGGAAAATCCACGCTTTCAAATATTTTGGGCTGTCTTGATGTGGCTGATGAGGGGCTTTATGATTTTTGTGGAGTGCATGTCAATACGCTAAATCTTAAGCAAAGGGCACTGCTTAGACGCAATTATTTTGGTTTTGTGTTTCAAAGCTTTAATCTATTGTCCAAAACAACAGCTTTGGAGAATGTGGAGCTTCCTTTGATGTATAAGGGCTATTCTTCAAAGGAGCGCAAAAGAATTGCACTAGAGGCTTTGCAAAGAGTGGGCTTAGAAAAATGGAAAGATCACACGAGTGCAGAGCTTAGTGGTGGGCAGCAGCAGAGGGTGGCAATTGCGAGGGCATTGGCAATTGCTCCTTTTTTTCTTATTGCCGATGAGCCTACAGGTAATCTTGATAGCCAACGAAGTGTAGAGATTATGGAGTTTTTGCAGGAAATTAATATCCAAGAGGGGATTACTATTTTGATGGTAACTCACGAAAAAGAGATGGCTGCTTTTGCAAAAAGGGAGATTTATTTTCGTGATGGAAAGATTGAGGGCGAGATTAGGCGATGATTTTAAATGCTTTTTTGATTGCTTTTAGACAAATTATGAGAAACTTTTTGCGCTCCTTTTTGACAATTTTAGGTGTGATTATTGGAATCTGTTCTGTGGTTGCAATGGTGAATTTTGGCAAAGCTACTACACAAAAAATCACTCAAAATATTGCAAGTCTAGGCAGTAATCTTTTGATCGTTTTTCCTTCAAGGGCTCTAGATTCGCGTGGAGTGAGTGTAGGGAAGTTGCTGTTTTCGCAAAAAGAAGTAGATCTTTTAAGAATCTCCTTGTCATCCAAGATCAGTTCCCTGTCTCCACTTTCTAGCACAAGTGCTTTGATTCAGTATGGGGGCAAAAATGTTTTGAGTATGGTCAATGGTGTGGGGGAAGAGTATCTGAAGACAACAAATACGCAGATTGCTTTGGGTAGGGAGTTTGATAGCGAGGAGTTTGAAAAAATCTCCAAAGTTTGCCTCATTGGTGCAAGTGTGAAAAAAAGTCTTTATGGACAGAAAAACCCGCTAGGAAGTCGCTTAAAAATCGGGACTTTTGTTTGTGAGGTTGTGGGCGTTTTGAAAGAAAAGGGGCAGGGCGCTATGGGACAAGATCAAGATGATGTCATCCTAAGTCCAATGAAAACTTTTAATGCTCTCATCAACTCCAATCATTCCTTGCATCACATTAAGCGCATTTTTATTTCTCTAAAAGATGGGGTAAATTCATCAGAAGTAAGTGCAGAGGTTATTAGGATTTTAAATAGGATTCGAGGAGTAAGAGAGGATCAAAAGACGCCATTTGAAGTGATGGATACAAAAGAAATTTTGCAAATGATTGATTCGACAACACAAACAATGAGGATTTTTATCGCTGCGATTGCTGGGATTAGTTTGTTTGTAGGTGGGATTGGGATTATGAATATGATGCTTGTTTCTGTCAGTGAGCGCACAAGAGAGATTGGCATTAGGATTGCTATTGGTGCGACTGGGGCAGAGGTGCTTTTGCAATTTTTGATTGAAGCAATTGTATTGAGTGTTTTAGGGGGGATTTTAGGCATTGTTTTATCGATTGGCTTGACTTATAGTTTGACTGAATATTTTAAAACCCCTTTTATTTTCGAATTCTCGGTTGCCTTCTATGCCTTGATTTTTTGTGTCTTTATTGGAATCTTATTTGGCTATCTCCCTGCAAGACGAGCCTCAAGACTCAATCCTATTGAAGCTTTGCGCCATGAGTAAAGCCCTAAAATAAGCCATTCTTTTCTCTTTATTTTTGATTTAAG
>CAUWEE010000219.1:0-2207 GCA_963557095.1 uncultured Helicobacter sp.
TTTGCTAAGCAAGAGGATGAACTTTATCAAACAATGCTCAAAGGAAAACTAAGGAGAAACTTTCAGGGTTACACGACAAAAGGCTTTTCCCAAACAATTGGGATTGGGCTGACAAGTATTGGAGAGGGGGAAGATTATTATGTGCAAAATCATAAGGATCTAAAAACCTATATGAAGCTCTTAGATGAGGGGATTTTACCTGTGCATAAAGGGATTTGGCTCACTCAAGAGGATCGTTTGCGCAAGGAAGTGATTATGGAGATTATGAATAACCTCTGTTTGAATTACGCAAAAATTGATGAGAAATTTGGCATTGATTCTAGAGAATATTTTGCTGAAGCATTGAGACGGCTTAAGGAGTATGAAGATGCTGGATTGATCGAGCTCAAAAGCAATGAGTTAAGAGCAACACCAACAGGTGGAATGCTTATTCGTAATATCGCAATGGAGTTTGATGCCTATTTGTCTAAAACTCCTGAAGAGCACAAACGCTTTAGTAAAACTCTTTAGGGGGTGATTTTTGCATCGTGTTTGTGTCAAGTGCGCTAAGTGCAACCCTATTTGCCCGACTTTTGTGCAAGGCTATGATGAGCTTTATTCGCCTAGAGGGTATCTGCACCTCTGTGAGAAATTCAAAGATCAAGCACTGCCCCATGAAGTCAGAGAGGTTTTGCAAACTTGCACATTATGTGGGCTTTGTGAGCCTTTGTGTCCTCTTGATTTACCTATTGTGCAGCTTATTTCTGAAGGACTTAGTCGTTATCAATGACTATGCTCTAGCATTTTGGAAAAATTTTGCAGCAAAAGAGAAACAAATCTAAGTTTTTTTGTAGAATCTTTGAGTTTAGAACCCAATCCATCTCAAGACAATATTAAGGAATATCGATGAAAAAAATTGCTGTGGTTATGGGAAGCAAGAGTGATCTCCCCATTGTTGAAAAAGGTCTCAATATTCTAAAAGAATTCCAAATGGAATTTGAAGTTCATATTCTCTCTGCTCATAGAACCCCTGAAGCAACCAAAGAATTCGCCTCTAACGCTTGCAAAAATAATTTTGCTGCCATCATTGCTGCAGCAGGAAAATCTGCTCATTTGGCAGGAGTGATTGCTTCATTTACAAGCCTCCCTGTGATTGCTATCCCGATTAAGACAGAAGATTTGGGCGGAATGGATTCCCTGCTTTCAAGTGTGCAGATGCCTAGTGGAATACCTGTAGCTTGCGTGGGAATCAATGGGGCAGAAAATGCAGCCCTATTGGCTATTGAGATGCTTGCTATTAGCGATGATACTTTGGCTCAAAAGCTTAAGCAAATGCGTCAAGAAAAGGCTGAAAAAATCCTCCAAGAAGACAAAAAGCTAAATGAAGGAGATTTGTTATGAAACCTGCAGAATTGCTCTATGAAGGAAAGGCAAAAAAAGTCTATGCCACCCAAGATGATTCGCTTTTGATCGTCTCTTATAAAGATGAAGCTACTGCTTTTAATGGATTAAAAAAAGATACTATCGCTGGCAAAGGTGAGCTCAATAATCGCATTGCCAATCTCTTGATGCAAGTCTTGCATAAGCACAAGATCCCTACACATTTTGTCGAAGAACTTAGCCCTACAGATACGCTTGTCAAGAAGCTTAAGATGATCCCGCTTGAGGTCATTGTGCGCAATTTTGCTGCTGGATCTTTGTCCAAAAAGCTTGGGATTCCTGAAGGAAAGGAATTTAAAAGTCCAATTTTGGAATTTTGTTATAAGGAAGATTCGCTTGGAGATCCTATGATTAACTCTTATCATATTCAAGCTTTGGAGTTGGCTACCCAAGAAGAGCTTAAACTTATCTCTTCTTATGCGATGCAGATCAATGAAATTCTAAGGACTTATTTTGCAGATCTTGGGATTTGTCTTGTGGATTTTAAACTTGAATTTGGCAAGGATACAAAGGGTGATATCCTTCTAGGAGATGAGATCTCTCCAGATACTTGTCGTTTCTGGGATCTTAAAACCAAACAAAAGCTTGATAAAGATCGATTTAGGGAGGATTTGGGGGGCGTGTATGAATCTTATTGCATTGTTCTAGAAAAAATCCTCTCTAAAGGACAATGATGCAGAAAATCAAAGAAGAATGTGGGGTTTTTGGTATTTTTTCTTCTTGTGATCTTCCGATGGCTTCCCTTGCTTATTATGGATTGTCTGCCTTGCAACATCGTGGGCAAGAGA
>CAUWEE010000220.1:0-2204 GCA_963557095.1 uncultured Helicobacter sp.
CGCCAGAACAAGCCTCTTGATAATATGAGAGTGCTTTTTGCTGATCATTGACTGCTCCTTGTCCATACATATACATAAGTCCTGCTCCAAAACATCCTGCAGGATTCCCCTCATCACAAGATTGAGAGAATAGGTTGAGGGCTTGTTTCATCTCCCCTTTTTTTGCTAAGTCAATGGCGGCATTGAGTGTGGGTTTGGACTGCAAACGATCAAGCTTGAATTGGTCAGGATAGGTTGGAGCAACATCGCGGGTAAGCTTTGTTGAAGGCTTTTGTGAAGCAGGGGTGATAGGACTGGGTTGAGCTGAATTTGAGGCGGGTTCTGCATTTTGTGCAGAAGTGGATGGAGTCTCTTTTTGAGAAGATTGATTTGAGCTTTGAGGATCTTTGGGATTAAGCTCCTCTGCCGCATAGCTTAATCCACTCAATAAAATAAAGATTGCCAAAACTTTTCTCAACATTTCCGCTCCTTAAAATTGATATTTCTTTGCAGTAAAGCAAAAGAAGTTCCACAATCAATGCAGCTCATCATTGAGCTTGATTTCACGATTGCTGCGAAAAGCGATCATCTTGCCACTTTGGGAATCTTGTCGGAAGTGGATTCCATTTTTTTTGGAAAGCTCTTTGCCTTTGTAAAGTCCATTTGAATGGATGGCAAAATCAGGATTAATTTCTTGGATTTTTTTTGCCTCTATCTCTGTGATGGCAAAAATAGTCCCAGCTAGGACTGCAATCCCTCCATCGACGATACAGCCATCCCCCAAGCTAATTCCTGTGGAGCTATTCACACCTAAGAGGCAGTTTTTGCCGATGCTGATTGGATCATTGTTTCCTCCACTTAGCACGCCCAAGATGCTTGCTCCTCCACCTATATCTGTGCCTTCTCCGATCACTACAGAAGAGGAGATTCTGCCCTCATTCATACAAACTCCAGCAACTCCTGCATTGAAATTCACATAAGAGGCTCCAGGCATTTGAGTGTAGCCACCTGTTCCAAGATAAGCTCCAAAGCGGGTTTTGGCAGTGTCAAGTAGGCGGATATTGTCATATTGGGGAATGACTTGCATCAAATAGCGAGGGAATTTATCCACAAAATCAATCGGAGGGAAAGATCCCCTCATTTTAAGCTCGATCTCTTTTTCTCTTAGGTATTCAAGTTCATAGGGTTTATTCCCGCTCCAAGCTACATTGCTTAAGAGACCAAAGATTCCATCTAGCACAAGACTTCTAAGCGGTGCTTTGCCAAGAGAGAGTGCAAGGAGTTTCAAATAAGCGCTCTCAACGCTCTCACAGACTTTGTCTGCAAAGATAGCACAGAAGCGAAACCTTGCTTTGCCCTCTTTGGTATAAAGCTCCCCTTCATCATAGGCGCGCTTAAGTTCAAGAAGTACTTGAATATTTTTGTGGCTATTTGAATCTTTTTGTGCTTCAGCCATAAAAGGGGCAAAAAGTTCCAAAGAAGCATTGATGAATTCTTTATTTATCCCATAGATGCATTCATTTTCACTTTTGTGAATAAGGATTGCCTTTTGACTTGCTTGTGCAAAGACAGCAAAAGAGCCTAAATTTTCTTGCCAATTGAGCAGAGGATAAGTCGCACAAAGCGTTTTGTCACTTTGATAGGATAGATCAACTCTGCAGATTCCAAAAGCTAGAGGGGCTTTGTAATCTTGAGCGCTTTGAAAGTCTTGCACAAAGGTTTGAAACTCTTCTTTTGTCATAATTTATGTCCTTGAATTGATTTACTAGCTCTGAATTATAAAAAATTTTTATTTTATTGGGGTTGAGCTTTGGATTTATTTTGGGTTTTTGCTGTTTTTGAATCATTTTATTTGAATAGTTTGTGTCTAGAGGCTGCAGGCAGAAATTGAGCTATAATCCTCCCCCACAGGCTAGGCTTAATAATCTAAGAATTTTGACTTTGCTTGACATTTTTAAGGAATACGAATGAAAAAAATTTTTACTAGCTCAAAACTAGTGTTTTGTATGAAGATTTATATTCTTTTACTTCTTCTTTATTTTGGAAATCATTTTCTTTTTGTTTTGACTAAGAACTTCTCTTTTTCTTTGACGCTTTCTTGCTTGATTGGTGCTTGTATGCTAGCAGCGATTTTGATTTTGCTTTCATTATTGCCTAAGCGAGCGTGTTTTGCTCTTGGATATATGATTGTTTTGGTTTCTTGCCTTGCATTTTTGATTGACTAT
>CAUWEE010000221.1:0-2198 GCA_963557095.1 uncultured Helicobacter sp.
AGCTCTCTCAAAGGCTCAAGGAGCTCAAAGCGCATCCACTCTGGCAAGCCTCCGACATTATGGTGGGACTTGATGGTTTTACTCGGCCCCTTCACACTCACAGACTCAATCACATCGGGATAAAGTGTGCCTTGAGCCAAGAATTTGATTTCTCCTTGTGCGTTATGTTTTTTTGCTTCAGCTTCAAACACTTCAATAAAAGTTTCTCCAATGATTTTTCTTTTTGCCTCAGGATCTCTTACACCTTTGAGCTTCCCCAAAAAAATCTCTCTTGCATCAACAGTGATTAGAGGCACACCTAGGTTTTCTCTAAACATCTCCTCCACTGCTTCCCTCTCACCAGCTCGCAAAAGCCCGTGATCGACAAATACAGGGATGAGATTATCCCCAATCGCTCGATAAAGCAAGGTTGCTACAACGCTTGAATCCACTCCACCACTTACCGCACACAAAACCTTTTGCGTTGGCTTTGCGCGACAAATCGCGGATTCTGCGTTGTCGGCTCGGTCATTTATGTTTAATAAACTCCCTTCGCCTCCGCCTTGAAAACCACGATTTCTCATCGCAAATCCTTCCGCATTAGATTCTAACCCCCCTTCTTGCACTAGCTTAGAATCCACCCTGCTTTCGCGAGTCTCCCCAAACACCTTCTCTCTTAGCTTCATAATCTCTGCTTCCGCAAAATTTCGCATATTCCAACTCGTATCTGCCCCACAAATGCTAACAGCAAAGTTTTTGAGCATCTCCCCACCGCACTCACTATGCACCACTTCAGGATGGAACTGCAAGGCATAAATTTTCCTCTCCTTGTGAGCGATAGCACAATAGTGCGTATTCCCACTTTTTGCAAGCTCTACAAAGCCTTGTGGGATAGTCTCAACCTTATCTGCATGACTCATCCACACAATAGAATCTTGCTTCACCCCAGCAAACAACAAACTCTGCTCTCCAAGTAGCTCAAGCTTTGCTTTGCCAAATTCTTGTGCTTCTGCTCTGACGACACAACCTCCAAAATAATCAGCAATATACTGCATCCCATAGCAAATCCCAAGCACTGGAACTCCAAGATCAAAAACCCCACAATCAGGCTTATACGCCCCCTCCTCATATACACTAGCAGGCCCCCCACTCAAAATCACGCCTTTGGGATTTTTAGCCCTAATACTCTCCAATGATTCAAAATAAGGCACAATCTCTGTATAAACTCCAAATTCTCGCAATCTCCGCGCGATGAGCTGAGTGTATTGACTCCCAAAATCCAAAACTAAAATTTCAACCTCATTCATAGCTTCCCTTAGATAAAAATTTAGATAAAAATATTGCGTTATTTTAATTTGTCTTGTGGCTTTTAAGAGTGTTTTGGGACAAGAATCTCAAAGATTTCTTCTCAAGAAATAGGGAATCCAAATAACTAAGATCTCTCCTCATCTTTGGCACAAAATGCCATCATCCATTCAGCACACCACGCCACAAGTGCAAAAACCAAAAACACATAGCGCGCAATAAACACCTTTTCTTCAATCAAATCTGAACAAAGTGCTACGATCAAGACTCCAAAACACAAGAAACTCAAATTGCAAATTTCATAAAATCCAAAAGCATTCTTATATTTCCAATACACCAAGCAAAGAAGCAAAAACCCCACAATAAAGGCCAACAAATCCAAATAAAAAAACCAATAGCTTTTATGAAAAAAGCTCTGCAAAGCCGATCCCATAAGCGTATAAATCACAATATTAATCGATGGTCTATTTTGCAAAAGAGTTCGCCCAAGCCAAGATTTTGAACGAGGAAAAACATCAAAAACTAAGCACAGCAGTGGAAAAAAAACAAAACAAAAATAAAAACATCCAAAGACAAAAATCTCATCCAAATGCTCCCAAAAAATCTCCCAAAAACTCCTCTTTTGTTCTATCTCCAAGATCAAATCCATAAGCCCAATAGAATCCTTGCCATAAAACCCAAAAGCAAACAAAAAAACAAACAAAAGACAAAAACCCATCATCAAAATCTTAGATCGCAAATCCTCCTTTTGATTCCAGCTTGAGACAATCAAAGCATAAAGGCAAAGTGCTATCCCAAGCAAAAGCAAGAGTTTCAAAAAGACATCAAAAACCCTACCTCCTCCACTCAAAATCAAAAAAAGTTGAGAAAAAGTTGATGAAAATTTAGAAACAAGCAGACTTACAGAAACAAAC
>CAUWEE010000222.1:0-2198 GCA_963557095.1 uncultured Helicobacter sp.
CTAGGACTGCCTTGATAGGTTTGATTGTATCTTAGGTAGTTTCCAAGATAGCCTCCCTCCAATCCAAAATAAAAACGCGCTTCAAGTATTGAGCCTATAAAAAAGCAAGCAAGTAGAATCTTTCTCAATTTTCATCCTTTTTCAAGAGATGATTATTAAAAAACATATTTGTAGCTCAAAAGCATTCGTGTGTTTCCAAAGCCCAAACTATATTTTCCGTCTTTAGTTTCTTTGCCTCCATTGCTTGAGCTCTTTAGACTATATTCTTCCTGTGTCACTGAGTTAAAGCTAGCATAAAGCTCAAAACGATGGTGGTTATTAATAAGTGTTGTGAGACCAATTCTTCCTCCTATGCTAAGAGAGTTCCAAGTATCCTCTTCTAATTTTTTTGCACCTTGAGCAAGGATATGTTTTTTAAATGGCAGGTTGAGATCATTAAATCTCCAGCTTAGTCCGACTCCTGCAAAGATACCAATAGAGAATTTTTCAGGTTTGATGTAAAAATTGATCAGGCTATCAGCGAAAAATTCTCCAAGAAATAAAGAGCTCTGTCCTCTTGTTTTGTTTTCAGGGTCAGTATAAAAATAAGATCCATAAGCTCCAGCAAGTTCCCATCTCCAACCAATGTAATCTGTATGGGGGAAGTCCTCTATCCCTAACACAATCTTGGTAAGAAGCCCATTGTAAGTCTCGCTTGTGTCTTTTTGTTCAGTGGAAATATCTGAGCCTCCAGAAGTTATCGTGATTGGCCCTTGAACATTAATCGTCGCTGATGTTGCGATTATGCTTGGAGGTGTTGTTTTTGTTATTTTCTCATCGCTGCTCGATAGGGCTTGAACCCCCAAATACCCTCCAGAGACCCCTACAAAAAATCTCGCCTCCATTGCAGAGATAATAAGAGTCAAAACAAATATAAGTTTTTTCATGAAATCTCCTTAAGACTGATAGTTGATCTTATTTTATCCTATTTGTTTGCTTTGTATTTACTTTTGCACTTTGTGTTGTGAATTTTTGTTCTCTTTAAACATCCCATCAAAAAAGATATTTGTAAGAAATAAGCATTTCAATGGGGATGTTGAGGATTCTTAATTCTTCTTTGCCCTTAAACTGAAGGCTTGTTTGGTTTTTTATTTTTATTGTGCTTGAAAGTTTTGTTAGGAATTCAAAACGATGATGATCATTAAGGAGTGTTGTTAGTCCAAGTCGTAAGTCAAAATAAAAAGCGCGTCCCTTATCGCTGATCTCATTCCCTCTGCTTCCAATCTTAAAGTCTTTTGATGGAGCAAGAAGAGACCATTGGATTGCAGCCCCAAAAAATGCTCCAAATTCAATTTTCTTTGGTTTAAGCTTAAAATTCCAGATTGCATCTCCACCAAATCCGGCATAAATTTTTGTCAATGCTGTTTTTTCTTCTGTAAGCGCATGTTCATAGAAATTCTTCCCATAACCTCCAAAAAAGATACTTCTTGCCTTGAATTTATTTTTTGCAAAAGCATATTCATTGCCCATAATGATCCCTAAGGTGCTTCCATTGCCATAGGTGGATCGATGAAGATCTTTTGTGCGTTTTTCATTAGCGCTTAGATGACTTGTATAGACTTGATCATAGCGCAGGTAGTTTCCAAGATAGCCTCCATCTATTCCCAAATAAAAGCGCTCAGCCTGAAGCATCATTGCCAATAAAAATAGGCAATATCCTTTTTGCATTTCGCCTCCTTATTCTCTTGAGCTTGATTATAGAATCAAAAATAAGTTTCATTTTTAAAATAAGGCATCCTGTTTGAACAAGGATTTGATCTTAGGCTATTTTTTAGTTGCGGATTTTTTGTAGCCACTCATTGAGTGTTTTTTCAAAGCCCTTTGAGGTTTTTTCTACAAAGTTTAATGATCTTGAAAGATAGGATTGTTTGACCCAGCTTCCAAAGTCATGAGGATAAAGATAGTCTTGGGAGTGGGGGAGGATGTGAGAGGGAATGGGGAGTGGAGGCTCAGAGCGAGTGAAGTCAAGGGCTTTGTTGATCGCTGTGTAAGCAGTGTTGCTTTTTGGACTTGAAGCAAGATAGATCACACATTGAGATAGGATGATTCTTGCCTCTGGATAGCCAATTTTACTTACTGCTGTAAGGGTGCTTGTGGCAAGGATGAGGGCGTTGGGGTTGGCGTTGCCAATGTCTTCACTTGCAAAAATGACTAAGCGT
>CAUWEE010000223.1:0-2181 GCA_963557095.1 uncultured Helicobacter sp.
TTGGATCAGACTCTCCTCCTGTGTGATTAAGATTAAAATCTAAGTTATAGTAATAGCGCAAATCAATAAGGTTTGTGAAAGCATAATATCCTCCAACTTTTGCACTAAGAACAAGGGCGGCATAAGTTTGTTTTTCATCATAAAATGAACCTGTAACTGGGTGGCTTTGCCCAACAAATCGCATCATATTTGCAGCTTCACCAATTCCAGCTACAAAGAAAAAACCAGATTTTCCTTCGCTCTTGCTTGTTATGACCTCCAATTGAGCAAAGCAACTCACAAGCAGCACCACACAAAACAAAAACAGCGTCTTAATATTCTTTCCTTCATTTAATTTCTTGGTAAATTCTATTATTTTTTGAGTTTCTTAGCCCAAAACTTTCGACACAAATCATTTGAAATTGAGCAATAAATTTTAGGTTTTGTCGAAAAATCTTGAGGAGAAATCAAAAAAGGCAAAGATTTTTTCCCTATATGAGCAATCAAGCGATTTTTTCGATAATCAAAAAAACAAGATGAATTGTTTCTTTGAGTCAAATCTTGTAAAACCTGATGGATTTTAACTTCTTTGGATTGGAGAACCTTTTGGACATAGATAGAAACCAAATCTTGATTTGCCTTAGCAAGTTTAGCTCTTAACTCATAAATACATAAACTCTCTTGGACAAAAAACCTTGGAATCAAATGATAAGAAAGAAAAGACAAAAGAATAATTAAAACAACTAGCTCAAGTAGGCTAAAGCCCCTATTGAGCGAAAAGAGGGATGAGCTTATCCTCATAATTTTGCTTTAATTTCTTACACAGTGGGCTATCTACATCAGTGATCTGCACCCGTAAGTTTTTAGAATCAACAAATTCAAAGCTAACACAATCATTTTGGCTATCCACTATTCCACTTTTTGCGAGCTTGATCCCATTGCCTTGAGCAATCCATCGCGATTTATTAAGCCCAGCGACTTCCATCATATAATCTCCATTGATTTGGGATGGAGAAGGATTGTTTATAAAGATCTCTCTTTGAATTGCGCTAATAGCCTGATTGAGATCGCTTTGAATACTCACAGCTTGAGCATCTCCACGAGTCAAAGAAAATCTTGGAAGAGCAATAGAGGCTAAAATCCCCAAAATTACAATCACAAAAACAAGCTCAAGCATACTAAAAGCGCTTCTCATTTGATCATCCTAGCTGTTTGCAAGATTATAGACCTTTTCTAAGCATTGCCTCTACAAAATCTGCACTAAGCTTTGCACTTGATTCCAAAAACTCATCAAAACTCACATCCGCCTCACCATCAGCACTATCACTAATTGATCGAAGGATACAAAAAGGCACTTTGAGCAAATGACACACATTGGCCACACTTGCCCCCTCCATCTCAACAGCATCAGCTCCAAAGTTTTCAATCAACCACTGCTTCTTTTTAGCACTTGCAACAAAGCTATCTCCACTAGCAATAATCCCCTCTTGCAATTTAATCCCCCTCTCCTTTGCCACCTCTTGAGCCAAAGTATTAAGAGCAGAATCTGCTTGGATATACACACTGCTCTCAGGGATAAATCCAAGCGGATGTCCAAAGGCAGTAATATCAACATCATATTGACAAAGCTTGTTTGCAATAATCAAATCTCCAACCCTCAAGCTTGGATTAAGCCCGCCAGCAACTCCACTAAAGATTAGCTTTTCTACCCCAAAATGCAAAATCATCACACTCGCACTCAAAGCCGCATGCACCTTGCCAATCTTGCTATAAGCCAAAACCAGCTCATAGCCCTCTGCATTGACCAAATAATAAGTATTTCCACCGACTTCTTTTTGAGTGTAGTGAGGGTATTTGCTCAAAAAAGGTGTGATCTCCTCACGCATTGCGCTTAAAATTGCTACTTTCATCCCTATTCTCCTTGATTTAAAGCATCAATGCTTTCTTTAAGCGTTTGCAAATCGCTCACGCTCAAGGTCGGCTTCGTGCTCAAGCGTTTGTTCAAACCCTTAAGCACACTGCCACAACCAAACTCAATAAAGCCATCAACTTCTAAGTCAATCTTTCTAATACCTTGCTTATAAAACACAGGAGAGACAAGCTGCTCCACTAAAAGCTCCTTTGCTTCCTTCTTGCTCTGATAAAAATTGATTGTCGCATTAGATAGGATGGGATTTACAAAGGAATCTTGAAGCATTGATT
>CAUWEE010000224.1:0-2180 GCA_963557095.1 uncultured Helicobacter sp.
AGATGATTCTTTTTTGATTAGAAAAAGATCATTTATCGCATAAGCCAAACTCATCATCATTCCTTAGAAGAGGTATTTGTAGCCAAGGGTGAGGGTGGAGTTGTAAGCAAAAATCTTTCCACCATTTAAACCAGCAAGGGGAATAGTTGCGTTAAGCTCAATCACATTGTGATTAAATTGCGTATAGAATCCCAATCTTGCAGATAGGGTAGCAACACCAATCCCCTTAAGATCTTTTAAAAAAGAGAGATGAAACACATCAACTGCAAAGCCAAGATTCATTCCAAAGCGATTTCTTCCATTTTTTACAAAATCAAACAATCCATCAAGGGCATAATAGGGGACAACATCGATAATCAAACTTTTGGTTTCATTTGCAAATTTGACATCGCCCAAAAATGTGTCTTCTATATTTCCTGACTTGGTGATTTTTGTTCCAAACACCCTTAATCCCAAAGTATTTCTCATTCCTACTTTTTCGTATGTATATTTTTGCCAACCTCCTACAATTCCTGCTCCATAGGATAAGCCTCTGAGTCCATAAGTATTTTGAAATAAGCCAATATTGGAACTAAGTTGTATAAAAAAAAGCGGAACAATATCCATCATTCCCACTCCTCCCTCAACTCCAAAGAATCCTCTCCATTTGCCCACTTCAAAATCTCTTTTGATCGGAGATTCTGCATAAGTGAATCCAAGAAACAAAAAGAGACTTAAAATGATTTTTTTCATATTGTCTTGCCTCCTTTTTTCTTAAATGCATTTTTTACATCATCTCCGAAAGTCTTTGCATCATCAATGATTTTCTTGAGTTTAATGACATCATTGGCAAGAGTCTTCACATCCGTTTCCTTACTTTGAGTTTTTGTGATCTGCATTTGGCTTTGAGATTGTGCTTCTCCTCTTTTTATCTCACTTGAGGGCTTATCGGGCTTGGTGATAGTGATCCCAATGCCTTGAGAAATTGTGGTTTGATGAGTAGCTTGGGAGAAGCTCTGATTGCCTCTGAGTTTGAAGTCTCCTAGACGCAAAAATTCTCCTATTGTCTGAAGGCTTTCAAAAGGTTTTGTTTTGATTTCTTTGAAAGCATCTACGACTTTTTTATTGAGGTCATATAGGGTTGTTATCCCATTCCAAGGACTCCCATATTTCCCCCACATATCCCTCCCATCATCTAGCCTTTGAGCAATCTCAAATCCTTTGTGAGTTAGCTCCTTTTCTGTAAGTGTTCCTGTAGAGATATTCCCCTTCTCTGCTTCTATATGACTTCCTGAGAGAGTAGTAGTATTTTTTGTTGTGATTTCAAGATTTCCTGCTTGGATGTCGCTTTGCTTTCCTGAACTTGAAGAAAGGCTAATTTGGATGGCATCTTTGAGTTCTTTATTTTTCTCTCCATTTTCGATGTTTCCTCTGAAATCTATGGGAATGGCTACAAAGGCAGATCCTATGCTCTCCGCTGTAACTGTCATTCCCCCCTTTACATCAGCGTGGATTTCCTTTTGGGTTTTTAGAGTGAGATTATTAGCAGAGCTTAGATTGATATTCTCTCCTTTGAGATTTGCTCCTGAAATGGTGATGCTTCCATTGTTGGCATTGTGGAGGATATTGAGATTGTTTCGCAAGACCTTTCCGTCTATGCTAGAAAGAATCTTTGTCCCAAATCCAATCAAAGCATTTTTGAATTTTCTTTGAGCCTTCTTAAGATCCCCATTGCCCTTTTTGGCTTCTTGGAGAGCTAACCAAGAGTCTTGGAGTTTTTTTCCATTTTTTTTGATCCCATCTTGGTTTTTAAATACCCCATTCCAATCCACCTTGCTCTCCGCTATGACTTCTTTGGGTTCATAGGAGGCAGTGACATTGATTGTATTTGAAGAAATAGAAGAATTATTGACTTTGGTATCAAGGGACACATTGCCCTTGCCTGTGCCATAGGCTTCGGCATCTAGGATAGAAGGTGCATTTGTGCTTGCAAGCACATTGTATCCAAACCCATATTCTCCCTTGATGTGTGCATCTTGACTGCCTTTGATATTGACATTTTTCCCTGTGAGGTTTGTCTCATTAGCATTGAGAGAGGAGCCAATGATATTGATATCCCCTTTGGTTTTTCCTTTGTTGTTAGCTGTGCTGATATTGATCTTATTTCCTGTCAGTTTGCTTCCTGTGTGGGTGGTGGAGTG
>CAUWEE010000225.1:0-2172 GCA_963557095.1 uncultured Helicobacter sp.
CTAGTTTTATCCAAAATCCAAATATCCAAGGAAAGAAGAATGGAACGACTTCTAAAGAGAATAGAACGCATTGGAAATAAACTCCCTGATATCAATATCTTATTTTTCTTTGCACTTTTTGCTGCACTTCTCTTTTCTTTTATTCTTTCTTTTATCAACTTTGACTATACGCTTACAAATACTCACGGAGAAGCAGAAAAAATTGTCATTAAAAACATGTTTCTTCTCCCAAATTTCTTAACTTTTATTTCCAAAATGGTCGAAAATTTCATCTCTTTTCCTCCTCTAGCAATCACTTTGGCTATCTCACTAGGGATAGGAATTGCAGAGTATGCTGGACTACTTAGGGTTTTTCTTATCAAGATAGCCTACATTACGCCCAAGCGCTTTGTTACGCCCATCATCTTGCTCATCTCTGTTTTTGCACACATTATTGCAGATAGTGCTTATGTTTTTTTGATGCCAATCTCTGCAGCACTTTTTGTCTCTGCTGGACGCCACCCTGTTGCAGGTATTAGTGCAGCTTTTGCAGGACTTGCTGGTGGCTTCTCGGCATCTTTTACCCCATCAGCAATTGATCCGATTATGCAAGGATTGACACAAAAGGCTGCCCATCTTATCGATCCAAATATGCAGGTTAATGTGCTGTGCAATTATTTTGTATCTATTGCTGGAATCTTAGGAGTAGTTCTCTTATGCTGGCTTGTTTGCGATCGCATTGTCGAGCCATTTCTGAAGAAAAATCTCCCCATTGATATGAAATATGACAACGACTTCTCTCCTCAAAGCATCACACCTAAAGAACAGCGTGCTTTTAGATATTCTATGGGCATTCTCATTTTTATGCTTTTAATTCTCTTTTTGTTGTGCTATCCAGAAAATTCTCTTCTTAGGGGGAGCAGTGGAAGCCTGACATCAGGTGATAGTCTTCTTATGAAAGGTTTGGTTCCTTTTTTATTTCTCCTTTTTGCTATACCTGGATATGTTTTTGGGAAAATTAGCGGAAGATATGCGCAAGCCAAAAAGCTTAGCAAGGCTATGGGCGAATCTTTGCATGCTCTCACCGGTTTCATTGCTTTTAGCTTTATTTGTGCTCAATTTTTATATGTCTTTAATACTTCCAATCTTTCGAAACTTCTCGCCATCAGCGGAGCTGAATTCCTAAAAGATTTAGCTATGCCAGCTCCAGCAACAATTTTTGGAATCATTATCATTACAGGCTTTTTAAATCTTTTTGTTACATCAGCAACTTCCAAATGGTCAGTTTTAGCCCCAGTGTTTGTGCCTATGCTTATGCTACTTGGCATCTCTCCAGAACTTACGCAAGCTGCTTTTAGAATCAGTGATAGCGCGATTAATGTTATGACTCCTCTCTTTCCTTTTTATCCATTGATTATTTTTTATGCGCAAAAGTATTGCTCTAAAATGGGTGTTGGGACATTAAGCTCAATCATGATTCCTTATAGCATCGCTCTTATGATAGCTCTTACCACTACACTCTATCTCTTTTGGTTTTTTGGCATCCCTTTGGGATTTGAAAGTTCATACACATATGCACCCCCAGGAGTGAAACCATGAAAGAAAAACTTATTAAGAGATTCTTTGAATATCTAAGCATTCCCTCGCAAAGTAATACAAACAACCAAAGTCTTCCTAGTTCGGAAGGACAATATGAGCTTGCAAAAAAACTTAAAGATGAGCTAATTGAACTTGGACTAAGCAATGTTGTATTACAAGAGAATGCGATTCTCACTGCAAAACTTAAAGCCAATATCGAAGGTAAAAAAAGCATTGGTTTTTGTGCTCATTTAGATACAGTTGATGTCGGACTAAGTCCAATCATCAAACCCCAGATTCTCAAATATGAGGGTAAGCCCCTATTGCTCAATGCAGAACAAAATATTTTCATCGATCCAAAAGAACGCAAAGAGCTAGATCTCTATCTTGGGGAAGAGATTGTCTTTAGTGATGGAACAAGTGTTTTAGGAGCTGATAACAAATCTGCAATTGCAATCATTATGACAACCCTAGAATACTACACCACATCCAAAGCCCCTCATGGTGATATTTATGTATGTTTTCTTCCAGATGAAGAGGTTGGATTAAAGGGCGCAAAAGCACTCAACCTGAAAGACTTCCCAGCAGATTTTACCTACACGATTGATTGTTGTC
>CAUWEE010000226.1:0-2162 GCA_963557095.1 uncultured Helicobacter sp.
TGCCTCATATCCAGCTTGAGCTTGTTTGAGTTTTGCATCAAGCTCTGGAGAGTGAATTGTGTAAATTAAGTCTCCTTTTTTGACCATCTGCCCTTTTTGGACGAAAATCTCTGCAATGCGTCCAGCAATTTTGGAAGAAACATTGTATTCGCGTGCAGCAATTTGCCCTTGTAAGATTTCGGGTTTGGGCTCATAAGCTTGCTTGAAAGTTCGAGTAAGCCAAGAGCCAATAAAGAAGATTCCAAGAACCAAAATGGCCAAAGGAATAAATTTTTTGATTTTTTCCATCATTCTTCTCCTCAATAAAGATTAAAGTCATCAATTGAATCACTAAGCGCCATGAGTTTGGCGACGCAGAGGAAGTATTTGTAAGCAATGCTTTGTTGCTCAATTTTGGCTTTTGAGAGTAGATTTCTTGCATCAACAACTTGACTGCTTGTTGCCATTCCTTGAGTGAATGCCTTTTCTTGAAGCTTGAGATTCTCTTCTGCAAGTGCGATTGAAGAGTTTAGAGTATAGTAAAACTCTTTTGCCTGAATTGCTTCCTTGTAGGTTTTCTCTACAAGGAGTGAGAGATCTTGGATGGCTTGAGCTTTGTGTTGGGAGATTTCAAGCTCTGCAATTTTGCTAGCTTGAAATTTTTGATAAGAGCCGCTATTGTCAAGTAGGGGCATTTTTGCACCAATCCCGACAAACCAGCTTGGCATCGAACTTCCAAGCACAGAATCTTTCTCATGGTAGCTGTAATTTCCAAAAAATGCAATTTGAGGAATGAATTTAGAGCGCTCAAGTTTGCTGAGTTCGTGGGCTTGTTTTTCTTTAATCTCTACCATTTTAAGAGCAGGATAGGAGCTTAATGTGGTGTTTAGAATCTTATCTAGGATGAGCTTTCTTGCATTGCTTTTGAGGCTAAGTTTGGCATTTGGCGTAAAGCTCTGTTTTGAATCTGAAAGGAGATTGCTAAGGGCGAGTTGGGCAATTTCTAAAGAATCTTTGGCTTTGAGTGTGTCATTTTGTGCGCGATCATAGGCAACTTGTGCAGAGAGTGTTTCAATCTTTGCAATCTGCCCTGCTTTTTGGAGTTTTTTTGCATTTTCTAGATGGAGTTTGTGCCCCTCTTGAACTTGCTCTAGGGTTTGCAAGATTTCTTGATTGAGCAAAACACCATAATAGATATTGGCAAGCTGTTCAAACAGAGAAAGCCTCTTCAATCTCAAAGCTTCTTTTGAGTCTTGCAAGGCTAGTTTGCCCAAATTGTTGGCAGCATAGGTTGCACCCCCAGTGTAGAGTGGATAGATGATTCTAATTGAGGCAGTGATGATGTTTTGATTGCTAAGTTTTAGGGGTTGAAGGCGATCAATGATTTGTGTAGCCATTTGTGAGGCAGCTGAAGGAAGTACATTTTGAATCTTATCGGGGAGTTTGATGGATTCTAGAGATTGCTTGATATCAAGCTCTACTGGGCTTCCAAGATAAGCATATGCAGCACTTGCTTCAATTCTTGGGACATAAAGCATAATGTTAGCTTGCTTGAGTTTTTCTGATTTTTGCACAGCAATTTGGTTTGCTTTGATTGCATGATTGTTCTTTTCTACAATGCTCCAAGCTTGCTCAAAACTAAGAGGCAAGGCAAAAGAGAGGCTGCTTATTAAACACAAAGGCAAAATATGTTTCATGTGATCGTTCTCCTTGGGTTTTGAAATTTTACTTAGGGAGTTTCTATGGGAAGATAATCTTGAATAATTTGTAAGTATTCATCTAAAAAATAGATCTCATCAAAGCCAGCTTCTATAAGCTTAGTGCCATATTTTGCCGCTTCTAATCCTCCATTGCAGGTGAGGAGAATCTTTTCGTTTTTGTGACACTGGCAAAACTCTTGTAATTTTTCGAGTGAGGAAATATTGATCGCTCCTTTGATGTGAGGAGTTGAACAAAATACGCTTTTTTCTCTCACATCAATAAGATGAAACTCTGCTAGATTTAGCTTCTCAAGACAAAGTTTTTTTGCCTTGCTTGAATGATTTTGGTTTTTAAGGATGCGTTTGAGAATATTTTTGCTCATTACCACTAGCTTTCATCTGCACTATACAGCTTTGGGATTTGGATCTTGAAACTATGGGCGTGATTTTACAGAAAAAACTTAAAAGCACTTCTATAATCCT
>CAUWEE010000227.1:0-2149 GCA_963557095.1 uncultured Helicobacter sp.
CCACCTGCAGATCCAAATCGTTTCAAAATCAGATATAAAAAACAGCAAATCACTGAGCGCACTTTGCCTTTGATCAAAGAAGATGAGCTTAAGCAGATGAAACACTATGAGCGGCTAAATGGCGTGCCTCAAGGTGCGATCCATAGTCAAAGCGGCTCGGCAAATAGGGGCAAATCCCAAGCCCTAGAAGAAGAGAGGAATAAAAATCGCTTTTACTCAAGAGATCAGTATGTTCCTCTTTTAGAAACCCAAAAGGGATATAATCCTAGAGATAAACGCGAAGTCAAAAGGGATCGCTATATACCTCTAGAGGGAAGAGAATAGGGTAGGGGCCTGATTGAATTTGGAGTAGAGGTTGAGAGTGAGATTTGGAGCTTATGCAACATTAAGCCTTGTTACCTGTCATTTATTGATTGGGGCAGACTATACAGATTGGAATCAGACCAGCCTAAATGGGGGAGATAAGGTTACCATTGATTACACGAAGACTCCTCAAACTGGAGTGCTCACAAAGGGCCTAACCATCAACAACACAGGCACTGTCCAAGCCACGATCACAGGCACTCCCAATCCTCCTGCTTGTGGGATCGTTGCTTGTTTTACGACTAATGCGACTTTTGGCGGAAATGGCAAAATCAACTTCACTTTGCAACAAGCTGGAGGTAATCAGCCTGCCTTTGGCATACAAAATGCGACTTTGACTCTGCAAGCAGGGGTAGGAGTGGTGATCAATGGAGGGGGAGTAGGCACAGGTTTCAATGTAAGCAATGGGGGGCTTGTCATCAATTCAGATTTTTCTATCTCTGGGGCAACCACTGCAATCAATGGGAGTGAATCTAGTCTGACAATTGATGCCAATGGTAAAACGATTGATATCAAGGGAAATATTGACTTTAAAAGTGCCACACAAAAACAGACTGCTAAAAAAGTTGCAATCACTCTTCAGGGCACAAATCAAAAAATCCAAGGCAATATCGAGGTTAAGGACACGCCCACAGAGATTAAGCTCAAAAATGGAGGGACGATTACAGGGAATTTCACTGGTCAGGGGATTGGCAATAAGCTTGATCTTGATGTAGAGGGGCAGGGCTCTGCCTTCAATGGCAATGTGAGCAATAATGGCGTAGCCAATATCACGATCAAAAATGCAGGCAAGATCGCTGGAAACTTCAAGGGCTTGGGGGGGATCAATGAGCTTATGCTAAATATTGAAGGGACAAATTCTATCTTTCAAGGCAATGTCGAAAATCCGGGGGATACCAAGATCACAATCAAAGACTCTGGGAAGCTCCAAGGCAGTGTCACTGCTTCACGGCAGCTTTTAGAGATGAAGCTTGACAAGGGTAGCACACAGGGAGGCAATATCACCACATCAGCTAAGACTAATACAATAGATGCTGAAAACAATTCTAAGATTATCGGAAATATCAGCGCTACTGCTGGGGATGAGCTTAAGATCTCACTAGATAAAAGTGAGGTGCAAGGAAGCATCACTACTTCTGCTAATAACAGTAGCATTGATGCCAAGAACGACTCTAAGATCAATGGAAATATCACTGCAAATGGTGGAGATACACTTAAGATCTCACTAGATAAAAGCCAAGTGCAAGGCAATATCAACACATCAGCCAAGGCTAACACAATCACAGCCAAAAACGACTCGACGATCACTGGCAATATTGAGGCTACTGCTGGGGCGGAGACGCTAACTGTGGATTTGGAAAAAGCTAATATGACAGGTAATATCACCACAGCTGCAACTACATCTACCAAAATTACAGCAACAGATTCTTCTAGCCTCAGTGGGGGGATCAATACCCAAGCAGGAGCTGGAGCGACAACAATCACTTTTGAAAAAAGTGCAACGCTCAAAAATGGCACTTCTAATTTTGAATCCCAAAAGGTAGATATCACCTTCAAAGATAATGCCAAGGCAGAAAATGAGACTTTCAATCTCAACAATGGAGTGGTAAAGATCGACTTCAAAGGAAGTGCAGAGTTGAGCGGAGGGGGGATCAATACCAATAATGGAACAACTAGCGAGATTACTTTTGAGGGCAGTGCCAAGGCGACAAATAATAGCACCATCAAAGTCACTGGCGGCACAAGTAATCTGACTTTTAAGGACACTGCCAAGCTAGAAGGATCG
>CAUWEE010000228.1:0-2123 GCA_963557095.1 uncultured Helicobacter sp.
TGTTTCATTGTCTGTAGAGTTGATCTCCCCTGTGATTTTTGAATCATTGGCAAGTGAAAGCTCTGTGATGCCATTTTTCAGATCAATACTCCCCTCAATGCTTGATTGATCCAAAGAGCCAATAACTCTCCCTCCATCTTGTGTCAATGCACCCTGTGTTCCATTTGCCTTGATAGAAGATTGGTTTTGCAAGGAGAAGCTTAGAGTGCTATTTACACTTTTTAAGCCACTTGCAAGCGTGGAGCTTTGATTGAGATTGAGCAAAGCTGATGTGACATTACTAAATGAAGCATTATCTTCAATGCTTGATTTTGTCAGATTGCCTGTAAATGTCCCTCCAATCTGCGTATATCCTCCTTTGATCTGGGAATTTGTGGAAACTAGATTCATCGCGCCATTTGTCTGAGTCACATCTCCCCCAATCTCTGAATCTTGCAAGGATAGTGCGGTATTGCCATTACTATTGCTCACCTTGCCTATAACCTTAGAGGCATTGAAGGTAAGAGAGAGATTTGCCCCTGTGCCTGTGACTTGATTGACTTCGGACTTGGCAGAGGCATTGAGAGTGAGCGAACCATTAGTTTGAGTGAAGTTTTGAGCCTTGGAATTTGTCATCGTTACACCCTGAATCCCTCCATTTCCAGTGAAGTTTTTCATACTGCCATCTGAGAGGGTGATACTATTTCTTCCATTTGTAGCTTCGACATTTTGAAGCTTTGAGTTTGCAAAGATGAGACTAGAAGAAGTAGTATTTGTAAGTTTTGTTGTGCCCTTAAATTCAGATGCTGCAAAGGTAAGAGTGGAAGTCCCGCCAGTTTGATTAAATTCTCCAGTGAGCTCAAAACCATTTGAGATCCCATTGGCTGTGGCATTTTCAAGCTTAATACTTGTCGCTTTGTAGCCTGTGGCATAGAAGCCAAAAGTGGCATTTTTTGCGCTAATGTTTTTTGCCTCTCCATTATTGAGTGTTAGCTGCATAGAGCCTGTATCTTGAGAGATATCCCCTGTGACATTTGCACCTATGACACTGATCTTATTTTGGCTTCCATTTGTGCCCTTGATCGTCCCATCGACTTTGGAATCTGTCAAAAACTCCAAGCCTCCGCCGCTTTGCGAAATATCTTTGATCTCTGTTCTTGCAAGATGGATGACATTTTGAGAGTTTTTTCCCACGAAGTTTCCAAGATCTTTTAGAGAGATGATCTCTGCCTTGAGTGAGCCCCCTGTTTGTTTGATATCGCCAGATCCAAAGCTTCCATTGGCGATTTTGAGTGAGTTAGATGAATTAATCCCTGTAAAACCTCCCTTAAACTCAGTATCTGTGGCTGTAAGATCCAAGCTCCCTGTATCTTGCTTCACCCCTCCTTCAAGCTTTGATTGATCGATGACAATCTTATTGTTTGAATGTGATTTCCCCTCAAAACCCCCCTTGATCGTTGAGCCCTCAATCGTGGCATGCATACCCTTTTGTGGATTGAAAGATCCTCCTTGCTTGATCCCTCCATCAATCTGTGAATCTTTGATCTTAAGATCCACCTCATCATAGCCTTGGATACCCTTTGTGATCTGTGCTCCTGTGATTGTTGCTGTGCTTTGCCCATTGACTGTCCCAAAGCCATCTAGAGTGAGCTTCCCATCAAGCTTGGTGCCCTTTGTAAAAGTCACGGTATTCTTGCTCCCAGCTGCGTTTATGTTTCCTATGATTTGAGCATTGGTGGTGTTGGTTTTATCTCCAGGATTTGGACCAGTGAAGGTGATCTCTGTCTCCCCTCCTTTGACTTCAATATTCCCAGTCATCGTGCTCTTATCTGTGAAGGTGATCTTGGAAGTCCCGCCAGTTTGCTCAATCTTGCCTTGAAGCTTTGCATTGTTTGTGAAATCAATCGTTGCAGTCCCTCCTATTTGATTGAAATTTCCACTAAGATTGGCATCATCTTTGGCAGTGAAATCAAGTGTCCCGCCAGTAGTGGATACAGTGCCTCCTGTCATCTTAGCACTATTTTCAAAAGTCACTGTGCTTGTGCCGCCATTGGTGATGATCTTACTATTGTTTGCCTCTGCATTTGTTTTGAAGTCGATCTTATGCGTCCCCCCATCAGTTTGCACAGTCGATCCTTCTAGCT
>CAUWEE010000229.1:0-2119 GCA_963557095.1 uncultured Helicobacter sp.
TAATAAGGGGAGATAGAGACATATAAGTCTTCCTTCATATTTGCTTCAAAAAGTTTTGATTCTAACAAAAACAATCACCAAAAGATTGTGCTTTTGAGTTCTTGGCTGAAGAGCTTAAATTGAAATTCTCTAATTTTTTTTGAGGGGGGGAGGGGGTGGATAGGCTAGATCTAGAAGTCGCACAGCAAAGAAGACAAAGAGGGAGCCTAGCTTCCCATTGCTTCGCTTTGGGCGTGGGCGATGAGAGGATTGATGACTTGATCAAGTCCGCCACTTAGCATAATCTCTTCAAGGCTATAAAGTGTGAGGTTGATTCGATGATCTGTAAGGCGATTTTGAGGGTAGTTGTAGGTGCGGATGCGCTCACTGCGATCCCCGCTTCCCACTTGGGATTTGCGTGCCTCTGCATTTTGACTTTGTTGGGCTTCAAGTTCGGCTTCATAGATGCGGGCTTTGAGGATTTTGAGTGCTTTATCTTTGTTTTTGTGTTGGGATTTTTCATCTTGCATTGAAACACTAATCCCTGTAGGGATGTGTGTGATTCGCACTGCAGAATCTGTGGTATTGACACATTGCCCCCCATGTCCTCCAGCTCTAAAGACTTCAATCTTGAGATCGTTGGGGTTGATAGAGACTTCTACATCATCTACCTCAGGCATAATCGCCACAGTTACTGCAGAAGTATGAACGCGTCCCTGGGATTCGGTCTCGGGCACTCTTTGCACCCTGTGTGTTCCCCCCTCATATTTGAGCTTGGAGTAAGCTCCATTACCTTTGATGAGAGCGATAACTTCTTTGTATCCGCCGACATTATTTTCACTAGAGCTGATGATCTCAACTTTCCATTTTTGTAAGTCTGCATAACGACAATAGGTTTTAAACAGATCTCCTACAAAGATCCCCGCCTCATCTCCCCCTGTCCCTGCACGAATCTCAAGATAAATGTTTTTGCTGTCATTAGGATCTTTGGGGATGAGGAGGATTTTGATCTCTTCTTCAAGAGCGATTTTGCGCTCTTCTAAGCTTTTTAGCTCCTCTTTTGCTAGTTCGTTTAATTCTTTGTCTTCTAAGAGGAGCTTGTTTTCTTCTATAGAATCAAGGGTTTGGATATAAGTTTTGGCACTTTGAACAATCTCGCTAATATCGCTTTGTTCTTTGTTGAGTTTGGTAAGTGTTTTGACATCACTGATGACTTCTTGTGTGCTAAGAAGTTGTGTAATTTCTTCATATCGTGAGATGATGGGTTTGAGTTTTGCTACAAGCATAGAAAACCTCTTGAACTTAAAATGTTGTTTAAAAAGGAGAGGAAGCCCAAGAAGAGCTTAAGCCAAAAACTTAAGCAGATTGGAGGGCAAACCTTTTGACATAGGCATTGAGTCGGCTCACCTTGCGTGAAGCTGTATTTTTCTTCAAGATCCCTTTGCTTACAAATTTGTGTAGCTCTTTGTTTGCAATTTTTAAACTCTCTTGTGCTTTATTGAGATCTTTTGCGCCTACTGCTTCTCTAACAGCTCGGATGATGTTTTTCATTCTAGTGCGGTAATAGCGATTTCTTTCTGTTCTTTTGATTGTCTGTCTAATGCGTTTTTCTGCAGATTTGTGATTTGCCATTTTGAGCTTAATCCTTTTTGCTAAATTTTAAGGCTAAAATACGCCTTGATTTTTGTCAAATAAGCCCGCAATTATACTTTAAATTTGGAGAAATGGAAATGAAAATTTTTGGCACAGATGGCGTGAGAGGAAAGGCTGGAGTAGATCTCACTCCCTTTAAAGTTTTAAAGCTTGGAATTGCCGCGGGGATCTATTTTCGTAAGCATTCAATTAGCAATAAAATTTTGCTAGGAAAAGATACAAGACGCAGTGGCTATATGATTGAAAACTCTCTAGTTTCTGCTCTCACTGCTGTGGGTTATGATGTGATTCAAGTAGGTCCGATGCCCACTCCAGCCATTGCCTTTTTGACTGAAGATATGCGCTGTGATGGGGGGATTATGATTAGTGCCAGTCATAATCCTTTTGAGGATAATGGAATTAAATTTTTTAATGCTCAAGGTTTTAAGCTTGATACTAAGGCAGAAATGGAGATTGAGGAAATTTTTGCTGATGAAATGCGACTTGA
>CAUWEE010000230.1:0-2103 GCA_963557095.1 uncultured Helicobacter sp.
TGAGCTCTATGGCAGGACTTTTATTGAGATTTTCAAAGATGGATTTGATGAGGTTTTTCTTGCCAAGGCTTATAAGCATACAGAAAAAATGGACTTGGCTTTATCAGACTGTATTGCCCAGTTTTCAGCATTTGTCAAAGGCTACAAACCCGATCTTATCGTCATCCATGGTGATAGACTTGAAGCACTTGCTGGAGCAATTGTTGGTGCTTTCAATAATATTTTAGTCGCCCACATTGAAGGTGGTGAAATCAGTGGAACAATTGATGAATCTATCCGTCACAGCATCTCCAAACTTGCTCATCTCCATTTTGTCGCCAATGAAAAAGCTCGATCTCGTCTCATTCAACTTGGAGAAAAACAAGAAAGCCTCTTTGTCATCGGCTCACCTGATCTTGATGTCTTACTCTCTCCTCATCTTCCAAGCTTTGAAGAAGCAGAATCTCATTACCATCAAATCAAGCCCTTTAATGGTGAATATGCAATCTTTTCTTATCATCCCATCACCACAGAGCATCACTCCCTAATCAAGAGACAAAAGCAAGTCTTCCAAGCCCTCAAAGAGAGCAAAGAAAACTTCATCCTCATCTATCCCAACAATGATCTAGGCTCTAAACTCATCATCAAACAAATTCAAGCTCTTGATTCCAATCCACGCTTTGCAAGCTTTAAATCTATCAAGTTTGAATCCTTTCTCACTCTCCTTAAACACGCCAAATTCATCCTTGGCAATAGCTCTGCTGGAGTGAGAGAAGCACCCTTTTTTGGTGTGCCCTGTATTGATTTGGGAATGCGTCAGAAGGGACGCTATACCCCAAACCCCTCCATATCCCACTGCTCCGAAGACAAAGAAGAAATCCTCAAAGCCATCGCCTCCCTACCCCCTGCTTGCAAACCTAGCTGCGAATTCGGCGATGGCAAAAGTGCAGAGAGATTCCTAGCAATCTTAGAAGATGAGAAAATTTGGAATCTCCCCTTACAAAAGCATTTTGTGGATTTCCTATGAGAGTTTTAGCACTCATCCCTGCACGCAGTGGGAGCAAGGGCATCAAAGACAAAAATATCTGTGATTTTAGAGGACTACCCCTAATAGCCCACAGCATCAAAGCCGCTTTGGAGAGTGGGGTTTGCGAGGAGGTTTTTGTCTGTACTGACAGCCCAAAATATGCCTCTATCGCCAAAGAATTTGGAGCGAGTGTGCCCTTTTTGCGAAGTGAGGAGAGTGCAAGAGATGAGAGTAAGAGCATTGATTGTGTTCTAGAATCCCTGCAAAACTACAAAAAATTAGGAAAAGAGTTTGATGTGCTCCTCCTCTTGCAGCCTACTTCACCCCTTAGAGAGGCTTGGCATATCCGTGAAGCTTACGAGCTTTTTCTCTCTTGTGCTCATCAGAGCTTAGCCAGCGTATGTGAGGTCAAAGAGCATCCGCTGTTTATGCGCCATCTTAATGATCACACTCTAATCCCTCTCCTAGATTCGCCTAGTTCCGTGCGTCGTCAAGATCTAGAGAGTTTTTACCGCCTCAATGGGGCAATCTATCTCAATCTCATCTCTGAACTCCACGCCAAAAGCAGCTTCAATGACAACAAAATCGCCTATGTGATGGCTCAAAAATATTCCTTGGACATCGATTGCTTAGAAGATTTAAAAGCTGGGGATTTATAAAACATCAGCTTTTTCTCTTGCTCACACTTTTTGCTTGCATTTAGAGGATAGTTTGTAAGAGGATCTCTTAGCTGGGTAGCTGCTGTGATTGTAGAAGTTTATAACCTTTGGCACTTTTTCTCAGATTATTTTTTGCCATTCTATTACATACTCCATAAGAAGCTTTTTAGATTTTGAACAAATGACAAGAAGGGCTGTGAAAGGGTCTAGGCTTTTGGCTTGGGATTTGCGATAGAATATCTCTCGTGGAGTTGCTTCCCTTGTGGATCACTACTCCACAAGGGGAAGTTATGCGCTCCATAAAGGAGGGCAAATGAGATATCTAATATTAGCAATTATCTTGCTATTGATGATTGTAACAAAACTTTATTAAAGTTGAGTTGCAAGATTAAGCTAGGGGTTGCAAACACCTCTAGCTCTTATCTTCTCATTCCCCTA
>CAUWEE010000231.1:0-2093 GCA_963557095.1 uncultured Helicobacter sp.
ATCAAAAATTGCATTTTCTTTTTTTTCTTTCTGCCCCTCTTTTTCGATTAAGCCTTTACGAATCTCTGCGATTTTTGGCGCCATCGAATCGATTTCTTTGTCAAGAGCTGCAATATTGATGAGTTCTTCTAAAACTTTATTCATTATTCTTCCTTCTAATAAAACTTAAGCGGATTTTCAAAAGCTTGCATTATAACCTCATAGCCAAAATTTTGCAAAATTTCACTCATAATTTGTGCGAAAAAAATCTCACTTTCAAAGTGTCCAACATCAATGAGAGAGATTCCTAAATTGTGGGCCTCCATAGCATCGTGATGTTTGATATCGCCAGTAATTAGACAGCTTTGAGAATGTGGAGGCACAAAAGGCAAGGCACTCATTCCGCTGCCACAGACAATATAAACACAGCTTATCTTTTCGGATGCCTTTAGAGCTTTAAGCTTTGGAGTATGAAGAGCCTTTTTGATACGAATAAGAAGAGAATCAAAGCTTATAGCCCTAATCTGTGTAAAGAGGGCGAAATCCTGCTTGCTAAGGTTGTCAAACCCCAAGACATTGGAGGCAAAAAAGTGATTGAGATGGGTATGGTCAAAATTGGTATGCATAGCAATGAGTGAGCAATTTTTGGAGAGCAAAATGGAGGCGATGTTGTGGGGATAGTTTTGGGTATTGATTGTTTTAAAGGAGCTAAAAAATAGTGGATGGTGGGTGATGACAAGGGAATTGGGTTTGAGATTTTTGGCTTGATTGATGTCAATTTCAAGAGTGGTATAAATATTTTTGACATCTTGTTGGGGATTCCCAAGATTTAGCCCGCTGTTATCCCAGCTTGCTTGCAAGGAAAAAGGAGAAACTTCATCCAAAAGGGTGAGAAAGTCTTGCACAAGCATTCAATATCCTTAAATTGATAAAATTTTAAGAAATACAATTATGCGAGGTTTTAAAAAATGGTTGGAACAAAAATGACTTTAGAGGTCAAAAAGATTCTCTCTTTTGGTGCAATTGTCGGGGAGAGGGAGATTTTGCTTCCCAATCAATATGTTCCAAAAAACTGCAAGATTGGTGATAGCTTAGCTGTGTTTATCTATACTGATAGCGAGGATCGAATCATCGCTACAAGCCTTGAGCCTTATGGCACTTTGGGAGAGATTGTGTGTTTGGAAGTGGTGGGCTTGAGTGAGTTTGGAGTGTTTTTGGATTTGGGTATCGCTAAAGATATTTTGATGCCTTGCAAAGATTCTAGGCGATACCAAAAGGGGCAAAAAGTAGCAGTGCAGATTGGGCTTGATAAGGAGGGGCGTCTTTTGGCAAGTCAAAATCTTGCTTTTCAAAAATATCGCAAGCAAGCTTATGTAAGGCTAGAAGCTGTCCCTTATCGCAAGAGTCCTTTGGGATTTGAGTGTATTGTAGAGCGAAAATATCAGGGGCTGCTTTTTGCCAATGAGATTTTTGAACCTATTTGTTTGGGCAAGGCTTATGAAGTGCAGGTCAAAAAAACAAGAGCTGATGGAAAGATAGATTTAAAGCTTGCCCAAAAGAATGAGGCAGAGTGTCTGCTTAAGCTTTTGCAAAATAATCAAGGCAGACTTAGCTTGACAAAGGATAGTGATGCTGAAAAGATTGTAGAAGTTTGCCAGATGAGCAAAAAGGCTTTTAAGAGAGCTTTGCACTCTCTTGCCCACAGAGTTGGGCAAGATGAAAGTGGGATTTTTTTACTTGAACAATAGGGGCACAAGAGTGATGATAGCAATTATCGTAGGAGCGATATAAGCAATGATGATATACCAAAGCTCAAATAGCACCGGAGAGAGAAAGTTTTGAGTATAAGCTCGAAGTCTTTCTTTCCCAACAACATAACTTACAAAGATCAGAGAGAAAAATCCTCCTAATGGCATTAAAAATTTGGATGTAATAATGTCCATCCAATCAAAAAATGTCTTTCCAAAAAATGTAAAAGTTGCTCCATATTCTTTTGTGATAGAAAGAATAACAATCACTCCAAAAAAAGTCATAATCGCACAAGAAATCCATGTTGCTTTGGCTTGAGACCAACCTAAACGATCTCTAAGATAGGCAATCGCAGGTTCAATGAT
>CAUWEE010000232.1:0-2089 GCA_963557095.1 uncultured Helicobacter sp.
CTTGACATCAACGACAGTTCCTTCAAGTGAAGGGGGACAATAAAGAGATTTATTAACCACATGTCCTGCTTTTTCTCCAAAAATCGCTCTAAGTAAGCGCTCTTCAGGAGTAGGTTTAACTTCGCCTTTTGGAGAAATTTTGCCCACAAGTATCATTCCTGCACTCACATAAGTTCCAATCTTTACAATTCCACTCTCATCAAGATGAACCACATCCTCTTCTCTTGCGCCTGGAATATCTGCAGTAATCTCCTCCACTCCATGCTTGAGTTCTCTTGCTTCAATCTCTTTTTCGTAAATATGAATTGAGGTAAAGGCATCATCTTTTACAAGCTTCTCATTCACAACAATAGCATCTTCGAAGTTGTAGCCATTCCAAGGCATAAAAGCAACACGCACATTTTGACCCAAGGCCAATTCTCCACAATCCATACTTGGACCATCTGCAATAATTTGCCCCACTTCTACCCTGTCACCAACTTTGACAATTGGACGCTGAGAAAAGCTTGTATTTTGATTGGTTCTTAGATTTTTTTGCAGAGCATAGTGATCAATAAATGCCCCATTTTCATCTTCGCCCAAAATATAAATATTTTTTGAATCAACCTTTTCAACAGTCCCTGACCTTTTTACCTTAACTGCTTCCCAAGCATCTCGAGCAATAATTTTTTCAATCCCTGTTCCAACAACTGGCGCATCAGGCTTAAGGAGCGGAACTGCTTGACGCTGCATGTTTGACCCCATCAAGGCCCTATTTGCATCATCATGCTCCAAGAAAGGAATAAGTGATGCTGCAACTCCTACAAGCATCCTTGGACTAAGATCGATTAGATTAACCTTGCTTTTTTCACTTAAGATAATTTCTCCATCTTTACGAACTTCAATCAAATCTTCAACAATATTGTTTTGTTCATCAATTTTTGTGCTTGCAGGAGCGATAATAAGCCCCTCTTCTTGGGTAGCTGTCAAATAAGTAATTTCATCGCTTACGATTCCATTATGCACCTTTTTATAAGGAGCCTCGATAAAGCCCAAGTCATTCACCCGTGTGAATGTTGAAAGCGTGTTGATTAGACCGATATTTTGCCCTTCTGGAGTCTCAATTGGACAAATTCTTCCATAATGTGTAGGATGCACATCTCTGGCCTCAAATCCTACACGCTCCTTGACAAGTCCTCCTTCACCAAGAGCAGATAACCTCCTCTTGTGTGTAACTTCAGATAGGGGATTAGTTTGATCCATAAATTGAGAAAGCTGACCACCAGTGAAAAATTCCATAATGGTGCTTGTAATCATTTTGGAATTGATAAGATCATAAGGCATAATTGTCTCAAACTGCCCACTCATTGTAGTTAGCTTATCTCGGATAGCCTTTTGCATCTTGACAAGTCCCACATGAAGCTCATTTGCCAAAAGCTCGCCAATAGCTCTAATCCTTCGATTTCCAAGATGATCGCGATCGTCGATTCTGCCCTGTCCATTTTTGACTTTAATCAGATACTTTACGCTCTCGAAAATATCTTCATGAGTAAGAACTGTTACATAATCAGGAACTTTAAGTCCTAATTTATGATTCATCTTCATTCGACCCACACGCGTCAAATCATAGCGTTCAGGATCGAAGAAAAGCTGACGCACAAAAGTTTTTGCTACTTCCTTAGTAACGGGCTCTCCAGGACGCATTACCTTATAAATTCTGATAGCCGCTAGATCATTTTCATTTTCATTCTTTTCAGTTTGCTTAAGCAATCTAAGTGATTCCGCATCTGCAAAGAATGAATTAATAATTGATTTATCAGAGCCTTTTGCCAAATCATTTGCAATTTGAAACTCAGAAATATTGAGTTCTTGAATTTTTTTGAGCTTGCTCTCATCAAGTTGAGTAAGAGAGTCAAAAATAAGCTCCCCAGTTTCTTTATTTACAATTGGCTCTGACAAAAAACGATTGAGCAGAATCTCTGTAGGATACTCAATCCATTTTAAGCCCTCTTCTTGAAGCTGTTTAGCCTTTTTTGCTCCCAATCTTTTGCTTGCCTGAACAAGTATATTTCCCTTCTCATCTTTAAGATCAAATTCCAAACGCCCATCA
>CAUWEE010000233.1:0-2074 GCA_963557095.1 uncultured Helicobacter sp.
AACTCCAGGATTTCTAGCAATTCCTGAAATTGTTGCAGAAGCAGTATATCCCATTCCCAATGCTCCACCAAAGGCAGCAATTCCAAGACCAATTACAGCACCTAAAACTGAATACGCCTTAATCATTGTCATATCTTCTGCAAAAGCAAAACTCAAGCAGACAAAAGCTAAAAAGAATAACTTTTTCACGATTTTTCCTTAGTTATTAAAGTTTTTGCACTTTCGGATCTTCCCCCTACTTATGCAAATAAAGGCGGAATTCTAACAAAAAAACTGATCTTATGCAAGCTTAAAGCAGATCCAGTTCAATCTTATTTTGAGCAACAGATAAAATTTTGCAATTTAATTGATCTCCTTCAGAGAGCTTTGCTCCCTTAGCTTTGATCTTGCTGATATGGAGTAGGCCATCCCCACCATTTGGCATTTCAATAAAGGCACCAAAAACGACAATTTTTTTAACTCTCCCTTCAAACTCCATACCAACTTCATAGGAGGGAAAGTCTTTGGACTTGTTTTTTTGAAGCAAGTTTAAGATATAAGCCTTGGCTTCTTCTAAACGATCTTTGCCGATTCCGCTTATTTTAATCTCGCCATTAGAGCGATTAAGATCAATGTTGATATGAAAGAGTTCAATAATTTCTTTGATTGTTTTTCCACCTTGTCCAATGATTTCTACGATTCTTTCCGCTGGAATTTCAAAGCTTAGGATCATAGGCACAATACTATGATTGATGCAAATTTGCTCTTCAGCCTTTTGCATCACAGAGAGAATCTGAAGTCTGGCTTCTTTTGCCTGGCTGATTGTTTCTTGCAGGATTTTTGTGCTCATGCCTTGAAGTTTGATATCCATTTGCATGGCCGTGATTCCATCTTTTGTTCCTGCAACTTTAAAATCCATATCTCCGCAATGATCCTCTAAGCCCATAATATCTGTCAGGATTTCATATTTTTCTCCCTCCTTAATTAGTCCCATTGCTACCCCTGCGACAAGCTTATCTGTTTGTATTCCACTGGCTTTTAGGGCTAGAGATCCTCCGCAAACTGATGCCATTGAACTTGATCCATTGGATTCTAAAATTTCTGAAACTAAGCGCACAACATGTCCATCGCTAAGACTTGGTTCTAAAGCTCTTTTTGCTAGATTTCCATGACCTAGTTCCCTTCTACTAGGGGCTGAGATTATGCTTGCTTCACCAACACAGAAACCTGGAAAGTTGTAATGCATCATAAAGCGCTCTTTAGAGCTTGCTTTATCTCCCAAAAGCTCATAGCTTTGTGCATCATTTTCTCCCCCAATAGTTGAGACGACCAAGGCTTGAGTTTGTCCTCTTGTAAAGAGACAAGATCCATGAGCATTGGGTAGGATATTTGTTTCTATTGTGATTTTGCGTATTTCATTAAGGTTTCGGCCATCCACGCGTCTTTTTTCCTCTACAATCATTTGGCGCACAAGAGCTTTTTTGCATAAATCAAGAGCGCAAATTGTTTCTTGCAGATCCCATTGCATTTCTTGAGCGATATCTTTGGCAAGCTTATATAGCTCACTTGCTCGCTCACTTTTTGCCATTTGGTTAAGGGTGGCATTAAGCTTATGAATAAAATCTTTTTGAATAATTGCAAGCATTTGATTGTGTTCATTTTTTGTTGGAGAGATAGATAGGGGAGAGAGGATGTGATGCCTAAAGTGTTCATCAAAAAGTTGAGATTGCTTTGCAATGATGCTTTTTGCTAATTCAATTGCTTCACAAAGTTCTTCTTCGCTAATTTCATTGATGTGATTGTTTTGTCTAAGACTTCTCATTTCAATCATTAAAATATCTTCATGACAGCCAGAAATATATAAATCTAAACTACTTGTCTGCATCTCTTGTGTATTTGGATGAATTAAGAAGCCTTCTTCATTCTTTCCAATTCTCACTGCACTCACTGGAGAATAAAGGGGAATATTTGAGACATATAATGCACTTGAGGCTGCATGAAGTGAGCAGACTTGAAGATCGCTCAAGCCATCATAGCTTAAAACAAGTATAGTGATTTGAGTTGGATGACGATAGTTTTGTGGAAATAAGGGGCG
>CAUWEE010000234.1:0-2069 GCA_963557095.1 uncultured Helicobacter sp.
TGAACTTCCCAATGCCCTCATCATCAATCCAAAAGTCAGCGGTTTTGTGCAAGAAGACATCTGTGGCTGTTTGGTGGCGTGGTATTTTTGTGCAGGGATCAAAGCCGAACTTGAAGTTGATTTCAATCTTACTCCACTTTTTGAACTCGTGGGCATTGCGATTGTTTCAGATATGATGCCACTTCTTGATCTTAATCGAATCATTCTTAAAAAAGCAATCTCACTCTTTAAATCCCCTCATTTTGCCTTCTCTTCCCTGCTCCTTAAGGAATACAAAAAGATTGATGAAGAATGCATCGGCTTTTATATCGCACCCCTTATCAATGCTTCAGGAAGAATGGCTCAAGCAGAGATCGCTCTCTCCTTTGTGCTTAGTCAAACTCAAGAAGAAGCAAGAGAGCATTTTGAAGCACTCAAAGCCCTCAACGCCCAAAGAAAAGTCATTCAAAAGCAAATTTTTGAAAATATTGATAATCATCTTATGATTACCTCCTCTTGTGTTGTTGCCTATGGAGAAGATTGGCACGAGGGAGTTTTGGGAATCTTATCAAGCAAACTTGCAGAACTTCATCAAAAACCCTCCTTTGTTCTCACGCTCAAAAATGGAATCTATCAAGGAAGCGGGAGGAGCTTTGGTGAGATTGATTTGATCGCAAGTCTTTCAAAACTACAATGCCTTGAAGAGTTTGGTGGGCACAAAGGAGCTGTGGGGCTAAAACTCAAAGCCTCTTCACTCCAAGACTTTGCTCAAAACTTTCAACCTATATTTGACACCACCAAAGAAGAGGAAGAAGATTTTGGCACACTCAATCCCGCTTTGCTCACTCAAGATTTGCTTAGTCTGCTTGATTCTTTTGCTCCCTATGGTGAGGGCAATCCAAAGCCCATCTTCTCCCTCCCCCCTCTTCCAATCCTCTCCCAACAGCGCATTGGAAAAGACAAAAATCACACACTTCTCACCCTTCAAACCCCCTTTGGCAAACCCATTAAAGCCATTGCTTTTTTTCGCACTGACTTAGAGCTAGATTTCAAACTCCTAAAATTTCATATCACTCAAGATACTTTCACGCACTCCCCAATGCTCCTTATCCAATCCTAATGCCATTTGAGAAAAAAACCTACTTCATCTCCACGCCTCAAAAAGCCTTCTTGTGGCTAATGAAAACACTTCAATGCTCCCAAAAAGAAGCTCAAAAGATTTTGGATAAGCAGCGATTAAGCCAAAACAATCATCCCATTCACAAATCTCAAGAAATCCATGGTGAAGTTTCTTTGTCGCATTTTTTCCCCTCTGCCCTAAAGATTCCCAAAGTTTTTCAAACAGCTTTTTTTGTCATTTACAATAAGCCCCACAAGCTACTCACTCATCCAAAAGGAATCTACCCCCACCCTAGCCTTTGCGATGCCTTGAAGTATGAGTTTGGAAATGATGCCAATCCCGCCCATCGTCTTGATAGTGAAACGGCAGGACTAATTCTATGCTCCACGAGCAAAAAATACGAAACCCCACTCAAACTCCTCTTCGAACACAACAAAATCAAAAAAAGCTACATCGCTAGAATCAGAGGAAAAATCTCACAAGCCCGCCTCATCAATGCTCCAATCCTCACACCCTCCAAAGGTGCAAAAACAAGCAATCTTTCCATCAGATCCCAAATCTCTACACTGGGCAAGGAGGCTCAAACACTCATCTCTCCACTTAGTTTTGATTCCAAAACTCAAAGCACACTGCTTCACATCACCCCACTTAGCGGACGCTCCCACCAGATGCGCCTGCATCTTCATCATATTGGATATCCAATTTTGGGTGATCCTCTCTATGGTTGTGAGGACAGATATGCTAAGGCATATCTTGAAAATGAGCTAAGCGATGAGGAAAGAGAAGAGTTTTTTGGAGCTTCATTCCTGCATCTTTGGGCATCATCGCTTGAATTTGAGTTTTTAGGAGAGAGCTACAAAGTTTCAATCCCTATTAAAACACATACTTAGCACCAAAGCTTCCTTTGGCAACAGGGAAAAAGCCCCCGCCCACCCCAAAATCCAAATCCATAAAAAGCTTGAGATTTTTG
>CAUWEE010000235.1:0-2048 GCA_963557095.1 uncultured Helicobacter sp.
ATACCAAAGAGATCGAGCGACGCTTGAAACTTAGAATCGAAGAAAGGGAAGATCTAAGCGAGGAGAGCAAAAAGGATCTACTCGGTAGGCTCTATGTTATGCTAAGTGAGAATGTCTATCTTAAAACTATCGCTCCCCTAGAGTAAGCAATGCCAAAACAAAGTAATCTAAAGCTTAAAATCGGTTTTTATCGCGATGCGCTCATTGGTGATAACCTTGTTTCTATCCCTGCAATGTATGCCATCAAGGCCCTCTACCCCTCCTGCAAACTTGTTGTCTATACCAATAGTATCGGTATAGAGCTTTATAGCGGCTATGAGTTTATCGACGAGCTTGTGGATATGGATGCTCTCACACACGAGGGTATCCAGGCTCATATCAACTCTTGGGGCTTTGATTATTTCATCCTTACCCAAGCAAATCGTTGGCGTTGCAAACTCATCAATGCTACCAATGCCAAAACCATCCTTTCCTTACTAAGTCTTGGCAGCATTTTCAGACCCAAATTTCGCACACTTTTTATCTCTAGAAATCTCAATCCCACTCCCCAATACCAAAGAATGCTAAAGCTTGTTCGCCAGATTGATCCCAAGCATTTTGATTCTCATTTTCAAGAAATTGACTTCTCTCCTACCCATCTTCAAACCCTCCCCAAGCACAAAGAAAAAATTGATCACTTCCTTGCCCCCTATACAAGTTTTTCTAAGCTTGTTATGCTCAATCCTTTCTCACGCACCTGCTCACACAACCTCAGTCTTAAAGCTTGGCTAGAGCTCACGCGCGCGCTTGCCATACTCTATCCTCATATCCTTTTCATCCTCCCCACCTATGAGGGCAATCCTAGCCCCCTTGAGTTTTCACCCTCACTCCCCAATGTGGCAATTTTTAGGAATAACCAAGATTTATTCAATCTTATTGAGCTAATCTCTAGACTTTGGCTTCTCATCTCACCTAGCACAGGAAATGCTCATATCGCCAACAATCTCAAAATCCCCCTACTTGGACTTTTTAGCAAAAGAGATAGACTGCTTTGGAGAGGAGAAAATATGGATCTAGATCAACTCCTCACCCTCCCAAAACCCAAAGAAAAAATGACTAAAGAAGAGGAAAGGGAAGTTATCATCAAAATCATCGCTGCTTTTGAGAATCTTATTGAGCTAGAAAAAACAGAAGAGGGCTAAAAATGAAAATCGGATTCTACATCGATGCAAGGATTGGTGATAGCGTTGTTGTTCTCCCAGCTCTAAGGGCACTTAGGCAGAGTTATCCACAATCTAAACTCTATGTCTTCACCAATGCAATCGGGCACAACCTCTACTCTCCTCTCCCTTGGATTGATTCTGTGATGATCTTTGAAAGTATTGAACAAATCTCAAGCCTTGAGCTAGACTATCTCATCTCTAGCAACTGCGATCAAAAGACAATCCAAAAGCTCAAAAACTCCACAGCCAGAAAAATCCTCACCTACCTCAAGCCCTACAATCTCCTAGATTTTAGAATAAAAAGCACTTTTACTTCCTACCGCTGCAAGCCTCAAAGTGCCAAACAAAATGCCCTAGATCTTGTCAATCTCATTATCCCAAAACTTAGACTTGAAGAAATTCAAGGCTACCAGCTCCAAAGCCTCCCCAAGCACAAAGAAAAAATTGATCACTTCCTTGCCCAAACTCCATCAAAACCACGCATTATGCTTAACCCCTTTGGCTTTGCTGCAAAACACAATCTTACCCTCAAGGACTATGAGCAAATTGCTCAAAAGATTGTGCAAGACTCTGTGGTCATCCTCCCCACATTTGAAGGGCGAGAGAAGCTGATCCAACAAAGCTTTTCTCAAGAACTACTCAATCACCCTCATTTCTTCATCTTCAAAAACGATTCAGATCTTCTTAACCTCGTCGCACTCATTGCCCAAATAGATCTCCTCATCTCCCCTAGCACAGGCAATATTCATATCGCAGACAATCTAGGGATCCCTAGCATCGCTCTTTTTAGTCAGAAAGATAGTATTGGGTGGGGGGGGGGGCCAATGCCCGCTGTCCTGCGTGACA
>CAUWEE010000236.1:0-2020 GCA_963557095.1 uncultured Helicobacter sp.
AGTGAAAATAATGCTTAAAGGTGGATTGCAAGATTTCGCCCTCATAGATTCCCTCCTCCACAAGGGGGACAAAAAGTGTTGTTGCAATAGATTGTATATACTGATAACCTAGAGCTTTGAGGGCGTTTGGATAGACTTGAGAGTTTGTTGTGGCTTGAGTGGCGAGCACAAGGATTGAAGAATCTCTGCTAGATACTTTGTTTTGCAAAGCCAAAACTCCTGCCTCTATCACACCTACAATGGGATAGGATGCTTTTTGACGCAAAATCTCAAGAGCATAGGCACTCACAGTATTGCAAGCGATGATAAGCAAATCAAGTTTAAAAGGAGCGAAGAAGTCTAGAGCTTCAAGAGAGTAAGCGATGATTGTTTCTTTGTCTTTTGTGCCATAGGGGACTCTAGCAGTATCTCCATAATAAATCACTTCAGAGAAAAGTTTGGCTTTTAGGATGGATTGAAGGACGCTTACCCCCCCAATACCACTATCAAAAATCCCAACTCTCATTTAATCTTTTTCATTCATGCAATTCAAAAACTCTTCATTATCTTTGGTTTTTTGCATTTTGGCGTAGATAAAGCTTAGAGCCTCAACATCATCCATTTGTTGCATTACATTTCTAAGCATCCAAACTTTGGTGAGTTTTTCTTTGCCTAGCAGGAGATCATCTTTTCTTGTGCCAGATTTGAGGATGTCAAAGGCAGGGTAGATTCTGCGATCGGCGATATTTCTTGCTAAGACAATTTCACTATTGCCCGTTCCTTTGAATTCTTCAAAAATCACCTCATCCATTCGCGAGCCTGTTTCGATGAGTGCTGTGGCAATGATTGTGAGACTTCCGCCTTGTTCGATATTTCTTGCTGCACCAAAAAATCGCTTGGGCTTATGGAGTGCATTAGCATCCACTCCACCGCTAAGCACCTTTCCACTTGAAGGAGTTGCGCCATTGTAAGCCCTTGCAAGACGCGTGATAGAATCAAGCAAAATCACGACATCTTGCCCCATCTCCACCATCCTCTTAGCTCTCTCAATCACAAGCTCAGCTACTCGGATATGATTGCTTGAAGGCAGATCAAAAGTAGAGCTAAAGACTTGCCCTTTGATGCTTCTCTCCATATCTGTAACCTCTTCAGGCCGCTCATCTACAAGTAAAACCATCAGCTCAACTTCTGGGTGATTGTGTGAGATCCCATGTGCTAGCTCTTTCATAAGCTCAGTTTTTCCTGTGCGAGGAGGAGCGACAATAAGCGCTCTTTGTCCCTTGCCTATAGGACTAAAAAGATCTAGCATTCTTCCAGTAACCTTGATTGGATCATATTCAAGTTTGAGTTGTTCTAGGGGGAAGAGGGGAGTGAGATTATCAAAAAGGGGGCGATTTTTGATCTCTTCAAGTGAGAGATAATTGATGGCTTCGATTTTGAGCAAGGCATAATAGCGCTCCTGATCTCTTGGTTGTCGCACTTGTCCTGTAACGATATCTCCTATTCGCAATGCAAAGCGACGAATCTGACTTTGTGAGACATAGGTATCATTTTGACTATCGCTTAGATTCCCATCAATGCTTCGCAAAAAACCATAGCCTTCGGAACTTAACTCTAAAATGCCCGTAAAAAGAATATAGCCACCTTGATTGACTTGATTTTTTAGTATCTCAAAGATCAAATCTTGTCTGCGATATTCTTGTGGATTTTCAACACCTACACTCACGGCAATTTTTGTGAGCTCTGAAACAGGTTTTGCTCTTAATTCTTCAATTTTATACCCATTAACAGGGGTATGAGTTCTTGTGTGTTTATTTTCTTTTTGACTCATTATAAAGTTCCTTAAAGAGATATTTCAAAGTTGGAGAAATGCTCTGTGTGTAAGATAAGATAAAGCGCTATTTTAATGAATTTTTTTCTATATTCATGCAAAATTTTTCTTCATCTTCTCTTTTTGAACGAGGAGAAATCTCTGGGTGCAGACGATAAGTTTTGTTTTTGATCTTTGTTACAAGACCAGTATCAATAAGCTGTTTGAAAG
>CAUWEE010000237.1:0-2019 GCA_963557095.1 uncultured Helicobacter sp.
AGCAAAAAAACGAATGTTATTGTTCTGATAAGTTTCAAGCTCTTTGTCCAAGTAATTCCTAAGCATTTTCATCAAAAAATCAACTTCCATTTTTGGACGCTTCCAATTCTCTGTCGAAAAAGCATAAAGCGTAAGAGTAGAGATCGAACTCTTAGCGCACCACTGCGTGATTTCACGCACCACATCCACCCCTACTCGATGCCCATCAATCCTCTTTTTTCCTCGACTCTGCGCCCAGCGACCATTGCCATCCATAATAATTGCTAAATGCCCAATTGTTTGCAAATTCTTTCCTTAAATCTTTAAATCCAATAATTGCTCTTGTGCTAAAAACAAAGGGTTTATTTTATCCCTAACTCGAATCAAAAGCTCATCAATCCCTTTAAGAGAAGCACGATTCTTATCCAGCAAAAAAGCTGTGCCCTCATAAAGCACATCAATTTCCACCCTCACCCCCTCTTTGATCGCAAAAACCCTCCCACTCAACTCCCCAAGATGAGGAAAAAGTGCATAAAACTCAAGATGATTTTTTTTCCTTCTTAATTGCAAGAAAGCCCTTTTTTCCTCCTCCTTTAGCCACAGACTCAAAACCTCCTTCTGCAAGCCCAAAAGAAAAAAGCCCCAACTTAAAAATTCCTCTTTTGTCTCTGATGCAGTCATTTTATGCAATGCAAAATCCTGAAGCTCTCCCCTTTTTTGTGTTTTTAGAATCTCTTTTAAATCCTGCAGCGAAGATTCTAAAAAATATTGAGGGATTTTTGGCTCAGCTTTAAGAGAAGAGAGCATAATACCCCCAAGGCTTGAATGGCGCATCAAAGCAAAATAACGCCCACCAATCTCTAACTCTTTTAGACTTTTGGTTTCTAAAATCTGATTTCCAAGCCTTAAAAGATAATGCTGATGCTTTGTCTTTTTTAAAACCTCTAGCAAGATTGGCAAGGTAGTATTGAAATGTGTCACCCCTTTGTTTTCTAGACTTTGAGTAGTTCGAACAAGCTGCAAAAGTTTATCAATCATTTGCGATGATTTCAAGCACCCTAAAGGCTAAGCAAAACTTATCTTGCATTCCAAGATCAATCACTTCTCCATTTTTACTCAGCAAAGTGATACGATTTTTTTCAGAACCAAAGTCATTCTCTTCCTCCAAAACATTTAGGCAAACAAAATCACAATCTTTTTGCTCTAGCATTTTTTGGGCATAGATCAAGGCCTTATCTCTATCTTTTTCTGCCTTAAAACCAACCTTTGAAACTCCCTTAAGTTCCAAAAGCACATCAAGATTTTTTTCAAACTCTACCTTTAAACCCTCTTCTTTTTTAATTTTGCCCGCTCGCTTAATCTTTGGACGAAAATCACTTAAGGCAGCAATGCCAAAATAAAAATCTGCATTCTTTGCTTCTTGGGAAATCACAGAATAAAAATCTTGCACACTCTTAACCCGATATGACAAAATACCCAAAGGTAGAAAAAATGGTTTCTGCGAACTCACAAAGACAAGCTCTGCTCCAAGTAAATACAAAGCTAGAGCAAAAAAACTTGCCTGAATCCCGCTTGAATAGTTTGTAATACAGCGCACCTCATCAATCTCTTCGCTACTCCCTCCACCACTGACAATCACCCTTTTCCCGCACCAAAAAGGATGTTTTAATACTTCTCTTGCCGCCACATAAGCTATCTCCTCAAGCTCTTGCAATGCCCCAATGCCTCTCACTCCACAAGCAAGCAAATCCTCTCGTGGCTCAATCACAATGCAACCCATTTCCTTAAGTCTTTGAATGGAATCTTGAGCTTGAGGAGAGAGATACATCTGCGTATTTGCTGCTGGAGCAATGATTTTTCTCGCCTTTGAAGCAAGGAGGGTGCTAAGCATTACATTATCTGCCATCCCATAGGCAAATTTTGAGAGGGAGTTGATCGTTGCTGGAACCAAAAGGCAAACATCAGCCCAAGAAGCATAAGAAATATGATCCACTCCATTTGCCCACTGCTCATTCCCATCAAGCAATACAGGATTCCCAC